>JBAXRR010000003.1:0-68445 GCA_037131125.1 bacterium | reverse complement strand
CATTAGTGATGAATATAAAGAAATAATTCAAGATTTTAGTGACTACATTGAAAATTATGGTATTAATATTCAATTTAAGGAAAATGATAGTCTAGATGGAATTAAAAGATCATGTAAAAATGCTTTTAGAAGATTTGCCTTTAGATATCATCCAGATACATCACCAATAAATGATAAAGCTAGGAATCAAGAAATTTTCAAAGGGGTAGGAAACTACTATGTTGAGATTGATAAAATGAAGTAAATATATTATTTTTTTAACAAAATGAAAAGCGATTCAAACAAAGAAGCTGGAATAATAAAAATTGTAGTTAAAGACATTCCGACCTTTTTCAAAAAATTATTTAGAAATAAGATTTTCTTAATTGCACTCGGACTAATTGTACTAGTAGCACTTTCGTTTCTTGCTGGTATGAAAGTAGACTCAATAATATCAAATAACAAGACTACATCAACAACTGTATCTTCTAATCCTACAAGCAATGCAACTGCAGAAAGTTTTTCGGGTAAAGTTACAAAGATAGATGACAAACAACTGGAGTTATCTGACAAGGATGGAAAAGTTAAACAATTTGAAATTAACGAAAGAACTATATTCGTTTCCAAAGAAGCAAAAGTAATTAAAAGTAGTGATATTAAAGTAGGTTATACAATGACAGTCTACTCAACTAGAAGTAATAATGTTTCTTATCTAGTAAGAGCAAAAGTAGTTACAACCCCTAACTAGATTCTCCTAGTTTACATATTCATAACTATTTATTTATATCCTTATCCGTTTTACCTTTTGGTAAGAAATTAGATTTAGTTAATACACTTTTACCAGTTTTAGATTCAAGCTCAAGTCTTGCATTTCTAGCAATCTTACCTCCACTTTTTGCAGGATCTATATTTTCTTCAAAACCAGTTGCACCCTTTGATTCTGCAATTTGTTTTGTTGATAACTCAGCAAGAGATGTAAATATTAATTCTGTATCGCTCATATGATCTCTTAAATTTTCTTTATTAAGTCCTTTTAAATCTTTATGTTCATTTATACTTAAGTCAGTCCATTCTTTATGGATAATATTCGTAAGAGATGCAAATTCATCTATTTCATTTACTTCATGATTACTCCAATAGTCAGTTAGATTGCTTCTAACTTCCTGCCCAAACATTCTTTGTTGTATCCACTTTTCACTTCTTCCCATTCTCTTCCAGTATTCTCTCGTTCTATTAAATGCAATCTCAGGATCTCTCATTTCTTGCATTCTTTCATACCCAACTTTGGCAAGCCATACTTTAATTGGTTCAGCTTTTCTACTTGGAACTGATTGTATTAGCCGTAAAATAGTTTCTACATCACCACAATCTGTAAGATATGACTTTCCATCAGAAGCTATCATTTTCAGTTGGTTAAGTTTTGTAACCACCTCACTTCCTTCCTTAACTAGATTGCTTTTCAAAACCTTCCAGTAGTTTCTAGCTACTTGATAATCAGATTGATCTGTCAAAGCCTGAATTATATTAATCACTGAGAAATACCACTTTTCATTCTCTTTATCCCAATACTTTCTTACGGTCTTTTGATTAAATAGAACTTCCGAGTTTTCTTTATCCATGTGAGTGATGGTAATAAATAAGTTATGAATATATACTGAAACACTTTCAGGAAGGTTGTAGCAGAATGAATATTAAATACAAATTAAATGGAGATTAGTTATATTTTCTCACCATCTTTTCTACAAAGCTTGGCAAATGTCCTTTATATTCCTCATATAATTCAGGTAATAGAATGTCATTCCAATTAATATTGTGTCTACATTTTATAGATCCACACTTACATTGCCAAGTTCTTGTTACATCTGGATCAATATCTGTAGTTGCGTAGTCATATGTTATTTCTTCATCTTCTTTAATATCTCTTCTTGCAGATAATTCATTATCCTTTGTCCACCAAGTATTCGCATCACAGCTATGATTCCATGCCTCACCACTACAAAGCGAATATACAAAGTGATCTCCTTCAGGATACGCCTGATTTTTAATATTTTTAGGTAATTTCGAATATTCATCCTTACTTACTCTAACTGGATTTGTAAGCCTCCAGACAACAGTTCCTTTGGGAATAAATGACTTAGCAAATACTCCTAATCCTTTATCTTTAGTTTGTTTTTCTAAGAAGGGGACTAACATCATGATATATTCAATTAAAGATTATCTGTCTTATTAACTTCCTTAGATAAAATTACATCATTATCTCCAAACACAAAAGAAGCTTTAATTAAGTTTCCTTTTAATACTTCTGGTAACCAGAATTTGTCATCTGGCCACATACTAGTTTCAAAAGGAATTTCATTAACCATAAACCATTTAGGACTTACTTCTTCACTTTCTTTTGGTTCACCAGTCCATTTCTCAGTTAGATACACATGTACCATCTGATCCCATGCAGGATTATTCTTAAATCTAAATTCAAGTTCAGAAACTTTAATAAGATTACTTACAGTTACATTGATCTCTTCTTTGGTTTCTCGGATAGCACACTCCTCAATTGTTTCTTTTCCTTCCTCAACCTTACCTCCAACTCCATTAAATCTTCCTTTTCCAAAGCCTCTCTTTTTCATAGCTAAACAGACTTCACAAATTACTCCATCTGTTTTTTTAACAAGAAATATTAAGGTTGCATCTCTTAATTTGTCCATAAAAGTTACTTAACAATTAAGAAATTTGTGCAATAGGTTTTTTCATTACTAATGGGATATTGCTTTTTCTTTTATAGATTCCCTCTTTATGATTAATTGTGTCAAAAACATCGTCAAAATTTGTACCTTCATGTAGGTATTTATCTACTGCAAGCTTTGTTCCACGATTTTCTGAACTTCTACTATCTAAACCTTTCGTGGTAATCTGAGTTAACAAGACCCCACCAACATCAGTTTTTTCCGCAACTGAAAGAAGTGTAGCTTGAAATTTAGAGAAATCTCCCTCAGTTTTATAGAAAGGATTATCATATTGAGTAAGTCCACGACCCAAGTACTGGGCAACGTTGTTAAAAGTTACAACCATATATTTCTTTGTATCTGGTAACTTACAGTAGCTCTCAACAGCAGTCTTAAAATGATTATCCGGTCCTTTCAATGAATCACTAATAAATGTTTGTATTTCGGGAATCAAATTCCACGTTCCAGATTCCATGACATAACAATTTATATCAGCTCTAGGTGGGACTCTAGCTTCACCTAAGAAATTCTTTCCATAACTAGTAACTGGTACAACCATATCCAGAGGAACTAAATCGACATATGAGATTGAAGTTCTATCCAGAACATTACCATTTTTAGCAACAGATGCGATAACACTAGCTTCTTCTGCATTCGCTGGACCTATATTTAAAACACTTAGAGGGGCATCCGCAGGAAGTCCTTTCACGTAATCTCTCAAGAAATCTACTTGAACAGGTATCCTATACATATTAGATCTTTGTACTTCATTTTTTCCTGAGATACCCCTTCCTTCCAATAATGCTTCTAACTCTGCTTTATCGTTGACGTCAGGAACTAGTTCGCGAGGAGAAACCATATCGGATGAATAATTACTTTCAGTTATTACAGACATACTAGATTAAATTAACAAATTAATGCTTTAATATACTTAATTTTACCCCTTCATTAGTCACACTTAAACTAGCTTCCCCTCCAATTGGAAATGTAATCTTAGGATCTGTATGTCCAAAATCTACATTAGCAACAATAGGTATATCTCTTAATACTTTTTTATTCTTTACCATTCTTAATATCTCTTCATTACTTACATGACTTGCTTGTTGGAATCTTCCTATAACAACTCCTTTAACACCTTCAAAACCTTCTACTTGAGTTAGAGATTCAAGATCTCTATCAAAGTTAAGATAACTACTTTCATGATCATCTTCTATAAACAAAATAGTATCTTTAAGAGAAGGGAAGTATTTTGTACCTTGAAGTAAATTTAAAGTACATAAGTTACCTCCAACAATTGTACCCTTACATGATCCATTGTTAACTTTAAGATATCCCGGATTATTAATAAGATTACTTACGTTTTGATCAACATACCATTTATCATCGGACCATTTAGTACTTGGGAGAATATCATAAGAAGATTCTTCCATTAAACACTTCTTGAAATAGTCCATTGTATATTCAAAATCTAACTTCTTTCCAAAACTAGAATATGCAGGACCAGAATATGTTACTAATCCAGTCATAGAATATATTGCATTATTCAAAGCTGTTATATCTGAGAACCCAATAAAACATTTAGGATTATTCTTAATAACTTCATAATCTAAATATGGAAGTATCTGATTACAATTATGTCCTCCTATTACAGACATAACACAATCTACGTCCTTATCCAAAAAAGCAGACATAAAATCTTCTACTCTAGATTCAATACTAGAAGAATTGTATTCATCACATTCTTTTACATGTTTACCAAAACTAAGTTCAAATCCTAAAGACTTTAATCTTTCACTTGCAATATCTATAGCCTCCTTACTAATAATTCCTAAAGAAGAAGAAGGGGAGACTATTCTAATGTGAGAACCTGGGAGTAGTTTGGAGGAATAGGTATACATATTTATAAAATAATAACTATTCCCAATGTTATCAAAAATAAATCACAATAACCTCAACTGAGTATGTCCGTTGAAAATCATAATTTATAAGACGAACTGAATATAGTGAATCAGTTGAATCTATATTCTTACAGGGATAAAATCAAGTATGACAAAAACAATATTAGCTGAAGGACAATGTCCCAATTGTAAGGCAACATTAAAATTTGACAATAATGACAGAATCTCACAAGTAATTTTATGCCCTGTTTGCCAAAATAAATTCGAGATGAGTTCAGCTCTTTGTCCTATTCAATTTGGACAAACAACTGATGATTTCAATTTAATAAAGCAAAACATAGAAATTCTTTACACAACAAAAGGAAAATTTAGAGGGTATAAAGGATATATATCACATTCGGGTTTAAATAAAGCGTTCAGTACACCAACAAATCCAGACATTAACTATATTCAAAAAAGACTTAATGAACAAGCATTATCTTACAAACATAAGTGGCAAGATTACAAAATTAAAGAATTTAATGGGTCTAAAGCCGTCAGTTTCTCCGAAAAAGCAGAAAATGAAATAAAATCCTTGGATAATATCTTAATTGATTCAGTTGAGAACCCAATTAAATTTAAATGGGAAGATTACAAAAATCACGAAAATTTTAATGAACCTAGACCACAATTTACTTCGTTGAAACCAGAGATTCAAAACTGCGAACCAAAAGAAGATTTATGGGAAATACTTTTTGGGAGCGAAAAGAACAAAAAACTTAGGAAAGAAAACTTTGAAAAACAAATAAGTGAGTGGAATGAGAAAAAATCTATCTATGACAAGTCAGTTTCGGATTGGGAGCAAAGCAAAGAAAAGTTTATTAAAGAACAGGAAGAATTTAACAGTGGAATTGAAAGAGAGAAAAAACTTTTTGAAGAAGGTGATCCAGAAATGATAACAAAGTATTTCACTAAGATTCTTATCGATTCAGTTTATCCACAAGATTTCCCTGAGAATGTATTCTTACAATATAAAAAAGATGAAAAATTACTATTGATAGACTACGAATTACCTACACAAGATGTTATTCCCCAATATAGAGGAGAAAAATTCAATAAAACAACTGGGAGTAGCGAGCAGATATTACTTTCTGAGAATGAAAAAGAAAAAATCTATGACAAAGTCCTTTACTCAATACCTATAAGAACAATAAACGAGGTCTTTAGTAATGATGAAACTAATTCGATTGATGCCATTGCCTTTAATGGTTTTGTAGATATACTCGATAAATCTACGGGAAATCATAAAATCATATATATACTATCTGTGTTTGTAAAAAAACAAGATTTCCTTCAACTCAATCTTCTTAAAATTGACCCTAAACTTTGCTTACGTGGTTTAAAGGGAATTTGTAGCAGTAAGTTGACAAGTCTTGCACCTATTGCGCCAATAATGAGTATAGACAAAAGTGATAAACGTTTTATTGAAGCAAGAGAAGTAATTGGTGAAATGGAAGATCAACTTAATATTGCAGCAATGGATTGGGAGGATTTTGAGCACTTAGTAAGAGAAGTCTTTGAAAAAGAATTTGCACAATCTGGAATGGAGGTAAAAATCACCCAATCTAGTCGTGATCTTGGAGTAGATGCAGTAGCTTTTGACCCCGATCCACTAAGAGGAGGAAAGATAATTATTCAAGCAAAGCGATACACAAACACAGTCAAAGTAGAATCTGTTAGAGCATTGTATGGAATAATGCAGGATGAGGGAGCAATGAAAGGAATAATCGTTACTACATCGGATTATGGTCCCGATGCATATAAATTTGCACAAGGAAAACCAATTACACTAATCAACGGAAACAATTTACTCTCATTATTAGATAAATATGGAAAGAAGGCACGAATAAATCTGGAGGATGCCAAAAAAGTATTGAAGTCTGAGTAAAATTTACAATTACACAACTACAAATTTGGAATATTCAAGTAAAGATCTGGCGGAGAGAGAGGGATTCGAACCCCCGGTGACATTGCTGCCACAACAGTTTTCAAGACTGTCGCCTTAAACCACTCGGCCATCTCTCCATAAGGGTAATAACATTGTACTAAATTAAGTAGGTAAATATCTATTAATATCCTGCTTTCCTTAATTTGGTATATAATTCTTTATTAAGATAATAACTAGGTATATGGAAGATATTAATATAAAACTTGCTAAAGAAGAGGATTTACAAGAAGTATTAAGACTTTATGGTCAACTATGGGAAAATTTTAAATTTGACTTGGATGTAGTTAAAGAAAGATTCAAAAGAGATCTAGATACTAGAAGAAAAGACTACTATTTAGCAATTCTAAATGAAAAAGTAATAGGAGTTTGTGCTATGACATATAGAGAAGATATATGGGATGGAAACATAGCGTCAATAGAGGAACTAGTTGTAGATAAAGACTTCAGAGGAAAAGGATTAGGTAAGAAGTTATTAGAATATATAACTCAGATTGCTAAAGAAAAGAATTGTTATTCAATTGAACTTCATTCAAACATGAAAAGATTAGATGCACACAGATTCTATGAAAATAATGGCTTTGACAAGAAATCATATTACTTTGAGAAGATACTATAATCTAAAAAGGTCTATTTGAACTGTTGCAAAAAATGCAACAGTTGGAATTAAATCTGAAACTCACCATCCTTGTAGATAACAACTGTTTTGTTATCTTTTAAGATCGCTGTAACAGTTCTATTGAGTCTAGTAACAATATCTGTATGTACTTTACTATTATTGAATCCTAATTTAGTAAATTCTTGTTTAGATGTTTTTGAAAAGTCTCCTTTAAGACATTCAAAGAATGCTTGACCTAATGCTAAGTGCATATTGCCATAAGTTCCACCTGCGTTCTCATCATAAAGAGTTTCTGCCATAAACTTATGTATTCTACTAAGTTTCTTATCTGTAAGACTAATTTCACCAAGTCTATTTGCACCCTTGGTGGATATCATCTTTTTGAGAAGGGATTCTCCTTTAGATGCTTTAGATTTAATTACTTTTCCATCTTTAAACCATAGTTCAACATCTTCTACTAAGTTTGAATAGATAAAGAGGGGTTCTGAGAATTTAATATATCCTTCTGCTTCAGAATTATCTGGAGATGTAAATATCTCAAAGGATGGGATATTTCTTCCACCACCACCTTGCCATGATCTATTAGATCCTATCTTTACTCTCAGATCTACTTGGTCTCCTTTAATTTCAAGATACTCAATATTTAAGTTACTTAAGAAAGCTTTTTGTTTTTCTACTATTTCAGTTACCTCTTTCCACTTTTGTATTGGATCTTCCTCATTAAGATAACAAGCTTGTATGATCTCTTTCCAATATTCTTCTAATGTCATATTAGCTTCATGAGCCATAGCTTCAGTAGGGTAGAGGAATATATTCCAAGTAAGTTTTCCTTTCTTTTCTTTATCTTGCATAAGATTTCTAAATACACCACCTGCTTTACTTTGTCTTTGCATTAACTTATGTGGATTAATTGTATCTAGTTCTTTTGGATCATATTCTGAAAGGACTCTTACAACATGATCTACTGAATCTATTAATGCTTTAGAATATCTTTTTGGATAGAAGATAAGCTGGTCATCATCTGCAAGTTCATAGAACTCTCTTTCAATTCCATCTGGAAGATAATCTAAGATCATATTACCTCCTGCTTCAAGGATAGATCTTTGAAGATGAGGAAGTATTGGTTTAGCAGATTCAGGCATTCTTACATAGACTATGTCTCCCTTTTTAATACCCTTACAGTCATTAAGAGCAAACTTAATAACTACATCTGCATATCTTTTTAGTATTGTTTTATCTGGAATGTACATAGGTAGGATTATACCCTATATCAGGTCCATTTTATTACCTTTTCCCCTATAAATATATTGAATAATTAGATTTGGATGAGATAATCTATCCTATACTAATTTTAGGTTACAAATGAATGGAAGAGGGAAGCTCAGGGGAAATAACGGTAGAGCAGAATAAGTTATTCTTTGGTGTAGACAACAAAAGTTGTCCACATATTAATATAGTTGCGCTTTTAGAGTTACCAAGAATAACTACTAGAAAAATTACATTTGATCAGGAAAAATGTGACTTCCCTTGGCCACAAGCTGGAGTTACTCATATTGAAAGAATCTTGGCAATAATAGGGATGGGAGGGGGACCTGTAACAATTCAATATTTAGCAAATATGCTAAAAGGAATATTTAAGAAAGAAGTAATACATGTAGAGAGAACTGACTGGGTAAGAGTAAACCTTAAAAAAGAGCTAATGTATACAGCAAGTAATATTCTTCCTATTTATAAAAGATTTTTGAAGTCAGGAATAGTTCATGAAGACTATTTCAATTCACAAAAAACTGGAATTTACGATATTCCAGAAAATAAAGGAAACGAGTTAGCAAAAGCTATTGCAATTGCAGAAGCATACCTTTCACTTTGGAAACATTATGGTGTACGACTTAACAACTTTATATTAGGTGGTGAGCATGGTAGAAAAACAACATTTGGGAAACTATCCCCATATATGATAACAGAAACATTAAGTAAGCTAGAAAAAGCTGGAGAGTATCTGGTTAGAGATATATTTCCAATAGAAAAATTTACAAATGATGGAACAGCTGCTTCAATCGTTCGCCATCTTAGTTATACTAAACTTGAAGATGGCTCTCAAATTGCTGAGTACCTACCAGCAGAAGAAGGCTATATACTGATAACTCCAAGAAACTTAGCAGAATACAAGATTTTACAAGACAACGGATACTTTGATGGCAAACCAACGACTATATTACTAATATTAAAAGGGGAAGTTAGGAAGAATGGAAAGTTAAATATTAGAAGCATAATGGTACATTCAATTGCTAAATTACAAAATGAATACCCAGATGGGATACCAGTTGGTGAACTTGATAGAGTAGCAAGAGAAAGAATAGTAGAATTAACTGGCAAAAAATATTCGGGAAAAGCACTAGATTTCAACTTCTTTAAATATGAGTATTCGAATGGAAAAGGAAATCCTGATGAAGTTGGCAACGTAATAGATGGGAAATTAGTACTAACAGCTCCAATTGCAATTATTGAAGATACTCCATTAGCAAGTTATCCATCTTATTCTAATCCGGAGAAGCCACTTCATCACACAGTTGAATTCAGAAAAAGAGTTGTAAAATACTGGAAAGAGATAGGAGGAAAGCCTGACACGAGAATTCCATTGTCTAAGCTTGGATATATATATTCAAAACTTATGGAGGAAAGAGGTAAAAAATTATCATTAAAGGATATTACAACTGGAACAAGAAGATTAGCTCTTGGATTTAAACTATTTCCTGAAAAAGAACCAAGAATTAGGATATCAGAAAAACAACTTGCCATTGTTAAACATATATTTACAATATTAGAAAATGTTCCTAAAAGGTATAGACAATTAATAGGGACAGAAATAGGGAGACAATATATTATCAATCTTTTTGGGAATGATATAGACCATGAGGGTAACCGAATGCCAATTAAAGATATTCCTGCAGTTAGAAAAGAAATGCTTAAAACTCTTTTCAGAATGTATGCAAGTCTCAGAATATATAACTCAACTAAACTAGATGAGGTGTAGAATTAATACAGTATACATACCATAAACCCTTCTCTTCATTGTATTCCATCTCAGTAAGAGAAGTATTCTCAAGCTTAAAAGATTCCATTACTTTCTTAAATGTCTGAGCCTCATATTTATCTCCTAAAAGAATATATGTAATAAATATTCTAAGAAATGTACCATGAGAAACAACAATTAAATTTTTTCCTTTATAATTCTTCATCAAGTGATGCTTAAACTTCTTTGCTCTATTTATTACATCTCTAATAGATTCACCACCATTTTCAAATTTCCAATTAATGTCATACCCAAACTTTTCTACTTCTCTTAAAAATCTTTGAGCAATTTCACTATCAAATGCTTGTCCATCAAGATCAGGATGGGGAAGTATTTCATGGATTAATTCATTTTCTATTATTTCTAAACCTACTTCGGATGAGATAAATTCTGCAGTTTCTCTAGCTCTTTTATATGGACTAGAAACAATATGGGCATAATCCTTATCTGACAACTTGTTCTTTAAATGCTTAGCAACTTTCTTCGCTTGGTCTTTACCAACCTCACCAAGAGAAGCTTCTGAAGTTTGCCTCCTATTTAACTCATGAGCTTCTGTTTTTCCGTGTCTTACAAAGGTGATTTTCATACATACTTTTAATTGTTATTTACCTAGGATTATACCCCAAATTGAAAGTTAATTTGTAAAGAGTAGCTTGAGAGAATATCCCATAACATGAGATAATGTAGGTCTATGGAAACAGAGGTAAATTACAAACCAATAGTCGTATGCCAAGGACCAGGATTCTTTGGTATTAGATATACAGCGATTGTATATCCCAACATATTACCTTGGATTAAGATAGAAAAAGAATGATTAAAAAACTACTAATGGGAATTCTTGAATTGAAATCACTATGTGACACCTATATCAGAATATTCTGATATCCATGTTACGCCAATATGGTCAATTACGCAGGTTCTTTGACCCAAACCACTAAATAATCCTTTACAGGAGGCAGTTACTGGTATTTTCATAACAACAATAGCAGTATAGGCATTATCAGTAGCTATTATGTAAATAATGAACATATTTATAATATTTTGCAAGGAACGATTTCATGGTGAGACAATGTGACTCATAATATTTATCAATATACATTTGGAATCTGAGCGTAAATGTCCACCAAAAAGCAGAACTCTTAAACAAGGAATTGGATTCTTTGGATTGCAAAATTCTGAAGAGCAGGTTCCCAATTTCCCTCCAATTAAAGTAAAAAGATTAACATATGATTCCTTCTTCCATATCCCATGGCCATCGGCTGGAACTACTCATATAGAAAGATTAATAGCTTATCTCACAATGGGATCTCTGCCAATCACTACTCAAGCTTTAATGTTAACACTCGATCAGATTAATAAAGAAGAAAGTGGAACAAAGATGAGTGAGAACAAAGGTATTAAATACAAATTCGCTTTTGAAATTAAAAAGGTAATATGTTCAGTCTTTCCTTTCATTGCCTTACCTGTCTTCCATACCGGAATGTTTAATGGTTACAAAGTAGTAGAAAGAAGAGTTAACGTCATAGATATCCCAGATAGAAAAGGAAACAGACTAGCAGGAGCAGTTGCCATAGCTGAAGCACATAATTACTTATGGGAACAATATGGAATTAGACTTAATCAGTTGATAGTTGGTGGAAGTTTTGCAAGAGGTGAAAAGATTGGAAAACTTAATCCTTATATGCTTCTTAATATATTAAGTAACCTTGATGGTCCAGGTGAGTACTTAGTAACTGACTTACTTCCGAAAAGATCCTTTTCAAGACAACTAACCGCAGCATTTCTAAAAACGCTAACTTCAAATATTGTATTTAAAGATGGCAATCCTAAATTATTTGAAACTAACCCTGGAAGTGAAGGCTTCTTGATTATATCTGAGAAAAATATTAAGGAATATCAGATACTTAAAGAAAACGGCTATTTTGACTCTGAACCTAAGGCAAGATTACTCATGACAAAAAGTGTAATTCGGAATAATGGGAAGCCTAACTTTAGAAGCATTGCACTACATTCAATAGTTGAACTACAAGATAGGTATCCTCTTGGAATCCCCTTTGCCGAAATAGATCGAGTGAGTAAAAGAAAAATAGTCGAACTAACAGGGAGAGATTATTTCAAAGAAATGTTTCAAGTTGTGAATTTCGAAAGTGAAAAAGAACTCATAAATTCAAAGGATGGAATAGTAGGAAGAGTTATAGGGGATAATTTTGTTTTAACAAAAAGAATTGCACTTATAGTAGAGCCATCTTTCAGAGAATATCCAAATACTTCGGACAATTCCAAAGATCTTACAATTCCAATGTTATTTCGAAAACAATTAATTGAATATTACTTAGAACATAGAGATGATTTAAATGGAAAAGTACCAGTATCTACTGCAAAAGGAATCTATACAAGAATAATGGACGAAAGAGGAATACACCTCTCTGCTAAAAAGATTACGGAAAGAACAAAAGGATTATGCAAAAGCTTTGAGAAAACAGGTGCAAAATATCCAAGCATAGTTATCTCAGAAGAACAGCTAATAAGAGTGCATAAAATATTGAGAGTATTAAATGATGTTCCAATGAGATATGAATTTTTATTCAAAACTTTTAAAGGTAGAAACTACATAGACAAACTATTTGGTCATGATATAAACAGAAAAAGGGATAGAAAATCACCTGAGTGTATGCATAAAGATAGAAGAACAATGATTAAAAAGCTATTACTAGAGTTCCTCGGCTAAACTACTTTCCACTAATAAGTTTAGTAATGAATCCAATGAGGTCAAACTGTAGAAGAAAATTAACTACAAAAACAACTACAGCAACAAATATGGCAACTTTGAATGTAATCTTAATAACCTTAAGAAGAAGCCAGAATATGAAAATAGCTATAGCAACGTAAATAATGATGTTAATAATATCCATCTGATTTTCTTTATAAATATATATTAAATTATGAATTTTCTATATAAAGATTGCAAGAGGGTTATATCTCCATACTTTTTATTTCTTCCTCTGCTTTGGAGATTGCTATTTTCAATTTCCCAATTTTTTCATTATACCTCCGAAAAAATATTGGAACTAGAAGTTTTAATGGTAGAAAATGTATTCTAAGATTTAGAATGTCATACAATGCTCTAATTTCTTGCGTTTTAAATAATTCATCGTTTAGCGTTTGTTTTGCTATTGGAAGTAGATACAATTCCCTTTGCCTAAAATCTTGCAAATTACGACTTCCAAATCTTTCTCTGCTTTTTAAGAACCTTCCTTCCAATTTGTACATCTCATCGAAAAGAATATCTTTTGCAGCTTTATCAAAAGATTTCATAAATGTCTCGCTTGAATATGGGGAAAGCATTGGAGATAAGATATTGGTTCTCACCCAATTAACAACACCTGACATTTCTGGACTTCTATGATTTGTTCTTTCTGAACATAGCTCTGCTTGCATTACTAATTATACTATAAGTCGCTTATTACACAAAATTAATATCTATTAAGAAAATTATATATATTAATCCAAAATTTAAAAAGACTTTTATTTAAACTTATTGTGGGAGTGGATCTGGATCATCATTAGTCGGATCACTATCTAAATCTCCATTTTGATCATCTTCCTCGTCCGATAGAACATCATCTAAATATCTTCGTATTACATTATAATTTGTAAGGCTTTCATTGATAAAGTGACCTTTACTCTCTAAAGAATAATCACTTGTTATTGCATCAGCTAAAAGCTTCCCCATGTCTATAACAGATTCTCTTACTTTTCTTTCCAATTCATTAATTTCAATTTGAGACTGATCACAACAATTATATATTCTATCTTCTAATTTTTGATCATTAATAATTACATCCAATAGTTCCCAAGCTCTTACATTCATAAAAAATTCTTCTTTATAAACAGCTAGCTTTCTACGAACAAAGAATGTTATTAAAAATGCTAACGGACTCTTTAAACTTTTTCGGTACTTCTCTATTTCCCCTATAATCCATTCATTTTCCTCTATTGCTAAATACTTAGCACAACTAAGTTCTAAAAGAGTGTAGTTTGACCAAGTATATTCATCCAAAACTTGTGGACCAATTTCATGGCAAACAATATTTATACCCGTTTTGGCTTGTTCTCTAAATATCTTTACCTTCATAAGTCCGAGATATGTAAGCCACTCGGGTGCATTTGGTTCAAAAGCGACATCTGGTTCAAGCGTTGGATTAGTTTCAGTTGGGATATTTCGCCTTGCAGATAGAATGCTATAAACTTCTGATAGTGCGTCTTCTTTGGTAAATTTGTCCGTTTCACTTTGCATGCCCCAAATTATACCCCCAAGTATTATATAGTCAATTAATTCTGTACCCGTATTTTGTAACTACTGAGAGTGATATAATCCTAGATATGAATATAGGTATTGCAGGTTCCAATGGATATGTTGGGAAAAATATAATAAGCGAATTTAAAAAAACTAAACATACCGTTGTTAGTTTAGAAAGAAACTTAAACGTTGATGAAATTTCAGAAGTAATTAAAACAAACAAAATAGATTGTATTATTAATGCAGTTGGAATAATTAAGGAAACCAAAACCAACACTTTTGAATCTGCACATGTTGAATATGTTAATAAACTTCTTGAAGCAGGAAAAAAGAATAACTTAAAACTCTTTGTACAAATAAGTGCTCTTGGAGTTGGAGAGAATATACAAACTGAATATTATAAATCCAAAGAAAAAGCTGAAGAAATAATAAAATCATCTGGTATTCCATATACAATAATCCGACCTTGTATGTTGTTTGGAAAAGGAGATAAATCTCTAAGTTTCTTTTTAAAGATTATGAAAACACTCCATATACTTCCAATTTTTAGTGGAGGAAAGTATTTAATTCAACCTTTACATATTGACGATCTAACTAGTTTAGTCACAAATGTCATAGGAAGTTCTAGATACGCAAATAGAATAATCGAGATTGCAGGACCTAAAACATATATGTACAAAGAGATGATCAAAGCAATAAAGAAAAGTAAGAAAACAAAAGCTTTACTCATTAACATTCCAACATTTCTTTCAAAAGCAATTGCTTTAATTGGAAATATTCTCCCTTTACCAATAGACTCAGATAGACTTACTATGCTTACAAAAGGTAACTATCTTAAAAGAAGAAAGACTAACTCCATAATTCAAATCACAGGTACACACAGATTAGAAGAAATATAGACCCTGTACCTTAATTTTCATTTCATATATACTAAACTTGTTTAAATAACCTCATTACGTATGTCCAGAAAAACATTAAAACAAATGAACGACAATAGGTCGACACTAGATAAGATTTCAGATACAGCAACACAGTTTGTAGGTAGTTGGAAGTTCATCATAGCTGAATCTTGTCTAATTATCTTTTGGATATTTATCAATACCTACCAAGTAGATTTTAAAGTTGATCCATATCCATTTGTATTCCTTAACCTTATGCTCGCATTCATAAGTGTTCTAACAATGCCATTTATACTAATGAGCCAGAACAGAGAAGAGGAGAGAGATAGAATAAGAGACGACGCAGACTACGAAGCAGATATGAAATCTGAAGAATATGTATCCAAGATCTTTAAAGAAGTGGAAGAGTTGAAGAAAGAAACAAAAGAAATAAGGGCTTTACTAGAGAAAAAAAATACAATAGTATAGAAGCTACTTAAATTAAATATTACTGCTCATATAATGGAAGGTGAAAAAAAAGAAGCTAATATATTGGTAATATTGGCAGTAATCATAGTAGTTTTAATTGTCCTAATAGTTGCAGGACTCTACTTTCTTAATCAGAAATCTACAAGTGCAAGCACAACAAGTAAAGCAACTTCAATAGGAAGTCTTACTACATCATCGGACAGTTCTGCTAGTTCTTCTGTAGAATCAATTAACCAAAGTGGACTTAATAGCGTACAAGGAGAAACAGATACAATAATTAATCAAATAGATGCAACATTAAAAGAAGCAGACAGTATAGATACAGCAAGAGATACTGCACCTGCACTTTAAATATTAATTATTAAGATAATAAAATGAAAACTATTAAAAATATCTTCATAATCTCCTTAATAATGTACTTTACACTTGGATCAAGTGTTCTACTTACATCTGTTAACGCTATTAGTTCTACTAGTAGTTCCAGAGCATCTGAATCTAGTAGGTCATCATCAAGTTCATCTAAAACTACTTCTATTAGACCTATAAGTGCTACAAGAACTTCAGAAAGTAGAGCCAGTGAAACCTCAAGAAGTCTTACTACAACTTCAAAAGAAACTAGCGTTAAAAGTGTAGAAGAGACTCTTAAGGATGCGAACTCAGCTCTTACTTCCTACAAAGCTGCAAAAACAGCAGACAAAGTAGCTAAGCTTATTGAACTAGGAACTAAAATAATAGATGAAAGAATCAGCTTCTTATCCAATAGACTTACCTCAAAGGTTACAAGTGAGACAAACATCTCAAGTGCAAATAAGACAAAGCTTATCAATCTAATAAGTGAACAGATTTCAGATCTTCAAACTGAGAAAGCTAAAATTCAAGGATTAACAAATCTAGATGACCTAAAAGCAGAAGTAAGAAACGTTTATGAGGGGCATAGAATATATGCAACGTTTGGACCTAAGATATATGGTCTATTGGCTTCATACAGGCTTGAATTCCTCCTTGGGAAATTAGAAACAACACTTACAAGAGTAGATGCAACAATACAGGAAAACCAAGATACAATTCCTAACTATACTTCAATAAACGAATACCTTACAAATTCTAAAACAGAATTGAATACTGCAAAAACTTATGTAACAGATGCAGAAACAAAGTTTAATGCTATGGTTGCTGCAAAGGACACAAAACCTGCAAAAGATGAAGGAAACTTAGGAAGAGACGATCTTGCTAAAGCAAAACAAAGCATTGCTAAAATCAAATCATACTTAAAACAAATAGGTGCATTAATAGATAAAAGAACTAGTAGTGAATCCAGTGATAACACTGAATCCAGACTAAGCACCTCATCAAGAGCATCAAGTGCAGTTAGCTCAAGAGATTAAGAATATTGGGCTTTTCCTTTGACTAGTGGGTATGCAATCCTTTAGAATTAGGACTACTTAATATACCTATCCGCAGGTCGTCAAGTGGTTTAAGACCCTGGACTGTAAATCCAGTATTCGAAGGTTCGAATCCTTCCCTGCGGAAATGTTTAAATATATTGACAATCATCCCAAGAGTATTATAATCATCTCGTGAAAACTCAAAGAACAAACAAAATTTATTTTATTCGACTAGTCATCCCATAGGCGGGATTTTTGTTTGTACTAAGAAATTAGTAAGAAAATAAGAATCCCACACAAGTGGGATTTTTTATTTTCTATTTTTATATTTATTTTTTATTTTATACATCATGGCAACAGTAGTAGGAGAACAAAGCAACGAGATGTTAGTTGGTGACGAATTAAGGTTACCAGGAGCATTGGAAGCAAATAGCGAATTAAGAGATGCTCTTAACCGAGTCACTAGCATAGTTATAGTAAATGAGAGAGGCAAGCAACTCCCTATTGATGCAAGAGTAGATAACGTACATTCACAAAGAGCTGAATACAATATGTAATACAAATTTTTATATATAATTTATTATTTTTATTAATATGCCAGACACAATTCATGCAAACCCAGAAAGTGCATTTGTACACGAAGATACAACTTTACCCAAAGGTGTAAAAGGGATTCTCTATGTGGAAGGAGAAGCACCAGTTACAGTTCGTTTTCATAAAAAAATTTCATCTGTATTATTAAAACCAGTTCCAGTTATGGTTGGATCTCAAAATATACAACTAAAAACTGTGCAGGCAAGTAATGATAACTCTCAGAAAGAAAGTGAAACAACAATATAAAGAGGAAAAATAATTAATATTATTTCTCTTTCCATTTTATTTTTCTAATCTGCTAAAATACAAGCATGACAGACATAACAAAACTAAAAAGCGTTACGGAAGAAATCATTGGAGAAGATACTTTAGTAAGACTTTTAGATAAGAAAGTCCCTCTCAAGCACTATATAGGTCTTGAAATTTCAGGTAATCTCCATATAGGACACGCTGTAAGTGCAATGCTTGTAATAAAAGAACTTCAAGATCTTGGAGTTCACTGCACAATATTTTTAGCAGATTGGCACGCATGGATTAATGACAAATTAGGTGGCGATCTTAAATTCATGGATGAAGTAGGAATACCTCTATTCAAAGAGCTATTCAAAGCATCTGCATTAATGGTTGGTGCTAAATATGATGAAATAGAGTTTGTAAAGGCATCAGATATTGTGGATTCATCAGATTACTGGGCATGTGTAATAGATATTGCCAAGAACACTTCCCTTGCTCGAATTGAAAGAAGTATAGATATTATGGGAAGAAAAGAAGGAGAAAGTACTGACTTTGCAAAACTAATCTACCCTGCAATGCAAGTTGCAGATATTTACTACATGCAAACACAAATAATGCATGCAGGAATGGATCAAAGAAAAGCTCACGTAATAGCTCTTGATGTAGCTAAGTCAGTAAAAATTAAACCCATGATGGCAGGAGATGAAAGAATTTCTCCAATTGCAATCCATCATCACTTACTTGGAGGACTAACTCCACCATCTAAAGAAGTACAAGCTAAAGGTGAACTTACTAGAGAAGATCTAGCTGAGGCAAAGATGAGCAAAAGTAAACCTATGAGTGCAGTATTCTTAAGTGATTCTCCAGAATTAATTAAAGAAAAGATTATGAAAGCATTCTGTCCAGAAGGACAAGTTAAGCTTAATCCAGTTCTTGACTGGTCTAAACATGTTTGTTTTAAACTTGGAACTAAGACTATAGAGATAAAAAGAAAAACAGAGTGGGGTGGAGATAAGACATATACAACATATGAAGAACTAGAAAAAGACTTCGTTGAAAAGAAACTACATCCTATGGATCTTAAGGATGCTGTAGCAAGATCTTTAATTAATATTCTTGCACCTGCTACTAAATATCTTGACAATCCAAAGATAAAAGAGTTATCTGAAATGGTGAAGAATAAAGTTAGCAGATAATAATAATGAATAACAAAAAATTACTCAGAAAAATCTTGATTTGGGTTCTTGCAATTGCAGCAATATTTGGATTAGTATTCTTTCCAATAGCTGCATCCGTACTACCATTTATAATAACTAAATAATGGGGTTTTCATTAAATGATCCAGTTAGATTCCTTCCATCTGTTGGTCCAAAGTACTCTGAAGTACTAGAAAGACTTGGTATATTGACTATCAAGGATTTAATTTTCCACTTTCCAAGAAGATATATAGACACAAGAAAGATATCTACATTAAAGGAATGTTTAGATGGAGAGTACCATACTGTTAAGGTCAGGATAGATTTTCACTTCGTTAAGAAACTTAAAGGTTACAAGAAGCTTGTAATTACAAAAATCTCAGATGAAAGTATGTCTGCTCAAATACTTTGGTTTAATCAGGAATATATTATTACTCAACTTAAGGAAGGAGATACTTACCTTATGTACGGGAAACTTAAATTTCTTAAAACATATAACTTCAGTCCAGTTGAATTAGAAAGTTACACATCACCACAAACATTAGGCCACATTGTTCCTGTATATCCCTCCACAAGAGGAATAACACAAAAATGGATTAGAGCGAGGCAGAGACTCGTAAGTCATAATGTTAATCAAATATTTTCAGGATTTAAAGATTTACCTGATAATGTATTAAAGGAATTTAACCTTTCTCCATTTTTATACTCAATTCAAAACATTCATTTCCCAAAAGATTTTCCTGATTTAGAAAGATCAATATCCAGACTTGCTTTTGATGAAATGTATGAAGTAGTTGAAAAGATTCAAAAGAAGAAAGAAAATGCAGTGAAATATAAAGCGCATGCTATGTCTATCATTAAGGCATCTAAAATGAAACTTGATTTTGAATTAACTAAGGATCAAAAAAGTTCAGTGAGTGAAATACTCGAAGACATTTCAAAAGATATTCCAATGGATAGATTACTTATGGGAGATGTAGGAAGTGGAAAGACAGCGGTATCTGTAATTGCAGCAAACGTTGTACTTGGGAATGGATTTGATGTAGTACTTCTTTGTCCTACGACAGTCCTAGCATCTCAACATAAAAAAACAATAGACGAAATGCTTTCAAGATCTAATTACGAAGTGGTACTCATGCTTGGTGGAACAAAAGAAAAAATTGTTAAAAAGAAATCACTTAAAAAAGAAATTAATAGAGTTTTAGAAAAGGATGAAAAATGTAAACCGAAGATATATATAACCACACACTCTATTCTTTACAAAGACCCTAAGATCTTAAGTAATGTTGGACTTGTCATAGTAGATGAACAACATAAATTTGGGGTAGAGCAAAGAGAGCAGATATTTAAAGAAATGAAAGGACTTAAACCCCATCTTCTAATGATGTCAGCCACTCCAATTCCTAGAACTGTTGCAGAAACATTCTTCTCAGATTTAACTGTTTCAATTATTAAAACAAAACCTACGAATAGGAAAAGCATAAGGACATATATTGTTCCTGAGGAGAAGAGAAAAGAAGGGTATGACTGGATTAAAGAGAGACTTAAAAAGAAAGAACAAATATATATTGTCTGTCCTTTAATTGAACAAAATGAAGATAACAAACTTAAGAATGTAAAAGAAGAGTATGAAAGAATAAAGAAAATATTTAATAAAGCTAAGGTTGAATTAGTACATGGAAAGTTAAAAGAAGTAGAGAAGAATAATATCCTAGATAACTTCAAGAAGGGAAGTGTAGATATTCTTGTTACAACACAAGTTATTGAAGTTGGGATAGATAATCCAAATGCAACAGTTATGGTTATAGAGTCAGCAGAAAGATTTGGTCTTGCACAACTTCATCAATTAAGGGGAAGAGTAGGAAGAGGAGATAAGCAATCATTCTGTTTACTTTTCCCAAGTTCTGAAAATTCAAAAGAAAACTCTGAAGTTAATAACATTAATGGTCAGATAGTTTTAGAAGGTGAGGAGAAAGGTTTAAGTGAGAAATCTCTTGAAAGACTAAAATACTTCTCAACACATACAGATGGTTTTGAACTTTCTGAATTTGATCTAAAACTTAGAGGTCCAGGAGAGGTATATGGTACGATGCAATCTGGTATACCTAAGTTTAAGTTAGCTAGTATTGTAGATCGAGAACTTATACAAAAGTGCCAAAAAGTCTATATAATGTTACATAATAAATAATCATATAAAATCATGAGTATAATCAATTCTATCATTCTGGGTATTGTACAAGGTCTTACAGAATTCCTTCCTGTATCTTCATCAGGTCATATTGCAATATTTGAGTATATAATGAAATACAAACTTTCCCTTCCAGAGGAATTAGTTATGGATATAGGAACTCTTATTGCCCTAATCTTTTTCACAAGACATGAAATTATTAAAATAATTAAAGAAGTACTTCACCCAGAATTATTAACAGCTGAATCATATTTCAAATTCGGGAAATTCACATTTTCAAAAAGAGCAACTTTAGTAATACTTGGATCTATTCCAGTAGTAATAGCTGCAGTATTATTCAAATCTATTTTGGAAGCTAAGTCACAATCTATTGCTCTTGTCTCTATAATGATGGTAGTAGTTGGAGTATATATGATAATTGCTGAAAGAGTAGGAAAGAAGCAGAAAACAAGAAGCAAGTTAAGTATTAAAGATATTATTGTTATTGGAGTTTCACAAATGTTTGCATTAGTAAGAGGAACATCAAGATCTGGTGTCACAATTTCAACAGGAATAATATTAGGTTACACAAGAGAAGAAGCTGTAAACATGTCTTTCCTTATTGGAATGCCAGCATTAATAGGCTCAAGTATTTTGGGACTTTTTGAATTCTTTAAAGAAGGAGTTCCAATGTCAGCTTACTTTCCACTATTTTGTGGATTCTTGGCATCATTTATCTCTGGAACAATTGCAATAAGAATACTAATTAATTTTGTGAAAACTCACTCCCTCGAAGTATTTTCTCTATACAGAATAATAGCTGGAATACTATTTTTCATACTTAGCATAACTAGATAGAATTTCAAAATCTCTTATGCAAGAGAATAATCAAAAATTTAAAATAGAATCATATACAAGTATTGAAGAAGTTTACGAAAACAATACTCCGAGATGGAAAGAGCTTACAGATAAAGACTTAGTCATATTCGATCTTGATGGTGTACTTCTTATGTGGCCATTTAGTATACACACCTTTCTATTTAGAATTAGAGAAACAAAACTTCGAGCATTCAGGAATATAATATGGAATTCATCTTCATGGATTTTTACAGATAGACCCATGATAATCTTCAAACCTTTAGAAAAACAACTATTCGAAGTATTTGTTAAAGATTCCAAAATACCACTTGAGCATTTAGAGATACTTAATAACAAAAAAGAAGTTGATCAAAACATATCCCAATATTCCCCAAATAGAGCAGTATTTTATAACGCATCCAAAAGAACAGAACATGCTGAGACAATTATTTTAAAAGCTTTAACTAACTTTGACAGAGTATTCTACATTGCATCTCAAGACATACATAAGCATTATGAGGACTTAGACTTACTAGAAAGGGTAGAGAAGAAGTATAATATGGATATGGAAAAACTTACTTTCATAGATATAAAGAAAAAATGGTACCAAAGATAAAATATCCAATATATGTACTTCTAGATAACATAAGGTCCACCTTTAATGTTGGATCTATTTTTAGAACTTCAGATGCGTCTGGAATATCTAAAATATTCATTTGTGGAATAACAGCATATCCACCAAATCCTAAACTTCAAAAAACAGCTCTAGGATCTTTGGAATCAGTTGAATGGGAGTACTCAAAAGACTCTATTGAAAAAGTAAAAGAATTAAAAGAACAAGGATATACCATATATTCAGTTGAACTATCCCCAGTAGCAGTTCAGTACGACAAGATCGAATACCCAGAGAAAACTGTTTTAGTTATGGGAAATGAAATAAACGGAGTAGACAAAGAAATACTTAAAATATCTGACAAAATAGTTGAAATCCCAATGAATGGAATTAAAGAATCTCTTAATGTTGCTACAAGTTTTGGAATAGTTGCGTATGAATCTACAAAATCCTACAGAAAATAATCATCCTTGAATTATTCCTGAATTCATATATTATATACTTAGTTCATATTTATGGATTAGGTTTGTATATTTATGCTCTTAAATAAAATTAAGAATAACCTTAAGAATCTTAATTATCAACTCTTTACGAAGAAGGTATATTTTATTAAGTGGCAATTAAATATATTTGCTCTCATTTGGATCTCAATTGGTATTGTTGCTGGTGCTTACATAACCCTAAGTGGAGTTGGTAAAATATTTGCTGTTGATGCTCCTTGGACGCAAACAGATTGGAGCGGAGGTGTTGTTGGAGGAACAGTTAATACAACTGTAAACACATACTCGTCATCTTCCAATGTAGACACAACTGGAACTCCTGGGCAAATAACATTAAATAAAGTTGAGAAATTATCCAATACTGGTTTTGAATCTGATTTAGCTAGTTGGAATACAACTATTCAGCCAAGCTCTATTACTGGGCTTAAATTATGGCTTAAAGCAGATGCTATTGTTGGACTTAACAACAATGATCCGGTTACAACTTGGACTGATTCAAGTGGTAATGCAAATGCCACTCAATCAACAGCATCATATAAACCTCTTTACATAACAAACTCTATTAACAGCCTACCTGCTGTTAGATTTGATGGATCAGATGATTATCTTTCAACAACAGCTACAACTGCAGGACTAGCGCCAGAGGTCTTCTTAGTAATTAGAAACAGAACACACAGTAGTTTAGGAATAGGGTTTAGTAGTCCTCAAAATGGTTACCACATAGGTACATATGGACTAGCAAGTGGAAACATAGGGGGAATTAAATCAAACGGCGTAAATTATACTTCACAAGCTTTTGCATTAAATAACTTCGGAATCATTAGAAATTACTTTGGAGTTGATCAAGGTACAAATGCTTCAAAATATGGAGTAAACGGAAACGAAACTTCATACACTTTGGTTGGTGGTGATTTCACTGCAACTAATCTTGCCAACATAGATCTTGGTAGATTTAACGCAGGTGGGCATTATCAAAATGAAGATATTGCTGAAGTAATCGTATATAACACAGGACTTTCAAGTGATAATAGAGGAAGAATCGAAAATTATCTAAGGGATAAATATAATATAGCTATTACAACAGGAATAACTTCTGCTACAAGAGATACTGTTACTAAATATGGTGGAAGTACAGGAAGTGCAAAGTTAGTTTCAACGGGAACAAGGAAAGGGGAATTTACACAGTCAATCAATCTTGGAGATACAAATACATATAATATTTCAACATATGCATACACCAATGGCTCAGCAGTAACATCTTCTGATATTGAACTCTTTTCAAATGGTTCAACTATCACAACAACATATAATTCTGTTGGAAGTGGTTGGTATCAGTTAACAGGAACAGTAGTAGGTGCAAATGCAGTAAGAACTTATGGTGTACAGTTTAAAGGAAACAAAACAGTATACATAGATAATATAAGTTTAAACACATATGTTACAACAGGAAGTGTAACCTCAAATATTTTTGATTCAACTGTTGGACAAGATTGGACTACACTCGGATATAATAGTTCCGGAAGTGTTTCTGTAAAAGTAAGATCAAGTAATTCATCTACTATGTCTGGTGCAACTGCATTCTCCTCATGTACTGCTATTGCATCTGGTGCAAATATATCAACTGGTGGGTGTGTAACAAACAATCAAAGGTATGTTCAATATGAAGTGACTTTAAATACAGCAGATAATACGACTCCTGTATTTTCAGATATTACTATCAATAAAACAGAGTCTGATGTTACACCTCCTCCAACAAATGCGAGCAGTATATTAATGTATACGAGTAATGGGGGGACTGGAATATCCTCAAATGCTTGGACAAACTCTTCTACACCATATTTTACTTGGACAGCGGGTATAGATAATGTAGGTGGAAAGGGCATTAAGGGATATTGTTTAAACCTAAATATAACTACAGCTGGAGATCCAGCAACTGTTAAGGGAATTCTTGGAACATCTCCAGTATCAACAGTTGGTTCAACTTGTCAGTTCATTGTGGCTGGGACTTCATTAGATTTATCAACTAGTGGATATTTAGCAAGTGCATTAACATCTTCTACATCACCATACTACTTAAGTATAAAAGCAATAGATGTTGGTAATAATATATATCAAGGTGCTTCAACAAGTTTTCAATTTAGATTTGATAATACACCTCCAACAAATGTAACTTACATCTCTTCAACAAATGGAAGTTTTTTCAATATTTCAGATATGTTTTTCACATGGCCAACAACTGGTGGAACAGCTTCAATAGATAACGAGTCACAAGTCATTGGATGGCAATACAAAATCAATGGGACCAGTGGAAGTTGGAATGGATCTTTCAATGACCCTACACTTGGAGTTAAATACATTCCAGTTGGGGAAGCGCAACCATATTATTTAGATCCTGTAAGAGATGGATCAGATATTATTGTTGGCAATAATGTAATTTACTTTCGAACTATAGATAGTATAGGAAACACTTCAATTCAAGGAACATATAGAACCGCAAATATTTCATATGGTGGAGAAGCACCTACATTTTCAAAATCTTGTTTAGATGAAACTGGAATTACTCTTACTCCATCAGCATTAAACTCAAATCTTTTTGCACTTTCTTGGGATGCAGCAGTACCTGCATTAGGTAAAACAATAAAATCATACTACTATATGGTTAATACGAACCCACCTAATTCGTATTCTTCCATTCTTTCAAATTCTGCTACATATATTCCAGTACTCACAAACAGTGTACCAATACAAAAACTCATTGGAGCTGTTAAAGGAGATAATACAGTATATGTAGTGTCCGTAGATAATGTGAACAATTATTCTGGTTCTAGCTGTCTTAAAGGAAAATTTGTACTTAACTCATCTCTCCCAGATCCTGCACTTAACCTATTGGTAAGTGACGCTTCAATTAAGGAGGCATTACTTTGGAGAGGTTCTTTAGTATGGGAAAATCCTGCATATCAAGGAACAGGAACACTAACATATAAAATACAAAGATCAGAAAACGGAACAACATGGACTGATGTAGACACAACTACAGGCAATTCGTACATAGATACTGTTGCTGAATCTAAACCATATTACTGGAGAGTTGGAACAACAGATAATTCAGATGAATCTAAAGCAAGTCCTTCATATACAAACGCAGTTACATTAACTCCTAAAGGTAAATTTAAAAATCCCGCTAAATTAAATTCCGGACCTAATGTTATCTCAGGTATTCGAACAGGTGAAATATCTTGGACAACAGATAGATCAAGTGATTCAAAAGTATCATATGGATTAGCTTCCGGAGAATACTTTAAAGATGAGGTTGGGAATTCAGCACAAAATACGGATCATATTGTTAACCTAACAAATCTTAAACCCTCAACAAGTTATTTTTTCAAAGTGAGCTGGACTGACGAAGATGGAAACACAGGACAGTCTGATGAAAAAATATTTACTACCGATTCTGCTCCAATTGTTAAAAACACTGTTACCAGATATGTGAGCATTAGCAGTGCACAAATAGATTTTACCTCTATCAAAGCATCAAAAGTAAAACTATACTATGGTATTTCCACTTCCTTTGGAGGTGCAAAAGAATTGGCAACATCAGTTTCAGAAACAAATTATTCGCTCACTTTAGACGGTCTTCAAGATGGAACAAAATACTATTACAAAATTAACACTATAGACACAGAAGGAAACGAGTATGATAATTTAATTCTAGACTTCACAACATTACCAAGACCAACTGTAACAAACATTAAGTTACAACAAGTAAAGAATACAGCTGAAACTACTTTAATCGTTTCGTGGATCACGAATACAGAGGAGTCATCTATTGTCACATACTATCCAGAAGGTTTACCTACAAGTTCTAGAGATCTTGTTAATTTGACTTTAGTCAAAGGTGATCACAAGATGACTATGAACCAACTTAATCCAGATACTCCATATATATTAATAGTTAAAGGAAGAGATAAGGTAGGTAACGAAGCAGTAAGTGAATCAATTAAATTTACTACATCTACAGATACAAGACCTCCAGCTATTAGTGAACTTACAATAGATACTAACCCAGTTACTAATGAGAATACCAATAACCAGAAGTCTCAAGTGGTTCTTAATTGGAATACGGATGAGCCTGCTACAACAAGTGTAGAGTATGGAGATGGATATTCGGATACATACAATACTAAGACTACTACTGATTTTAACCTTACGCTAAATCATCAAGTAGTTATCTCAGGATTAGAGCCTTCTAAGGTATATCACTTTAGAGCAATATCTAATGATAAGGCAAACAATACTGGATACTCATCAAATACAGTAGCTATTACTGCAAGTGTGTCGAAAGATGTCACTACTCTCATACTTAATACCTTGAAGAACCTCTTTAATTTCTAGTGATTATTAACTTCTTTGCATTAATAGATTAGTTCTGCAAGAATATAGTCATGAAACCACCAAGTGTATTAAAAGTAATCTTTTTTCTATTTTTAGGAAGTCTTGTGTTCCTATTTGCCACATTTGCTTTAACATTTTCTAGTAACAAATATGGGAGTTTAGACTTTTCTGCAATACCAAATTTAATCTCACAACTTGTAAACAATAAGCCTGTGGATATATCTACAGTAATCAGTCCTAATACATCGAGCATAGCTTCATCTCAAGTTTCAAGTTCTGAAAGTGTTTCTTCAGAAGTAGCTGTTACCCACCAAGATGTAGATGCATATATTGCAGATTTTGCTTTCAAAAAAGGATTTGATGTTTTCAAAAAGTATTCATCCTCATTTAAAACAATAACTCCTGTATGGTTTACACTAGATCCAAAACAAAAAGATGGACTTGCTACTAAAGCTGCTACAAATGACAAAACCTTAATTGCATATTGTAAAACAAACAACATAGACCTCATTCCTTCAATTTCTTCCTTCGTGTATGAAGATTTTTCTAAAATTCTTAATGATCCTACTAAACTTGAAGCACATACATCTGCTATTGTTAATTATGCTGTTAAGAATAGCTATGCAGGAATAGATATGGATTATGAAAATGTAGAAGAGGGGATGAAGGATCAATATGAAGCATTTATGACAGATCTTTCAGGAAGATTAAAGAAAGAAAATAAAAAGTTAGTTATTACAGTCCTTTCAAAAGACTTCATAACAGAAAACTCAACACCAACAAGACGTAATCAGGATTGGGTATTTCTATCCACACTTGCAGATACAATTAGAATCATGGTCTATGACTACACAACTCCAATTAAGAAAAGTTACGCAGTTACCCCAATATTCTGGATGGAAGATGTAGCAAGATATGCTGAATCTAAAATACCTAAAGAAAAGATAAGTATAGGTTTACCTGAATATGGATATAGATATGACCAAGATGGAAATAAAACTCCAATTACATATACAGACATATTGGCTTACAGAAAGAAAAGTGGACTTGTTTCAGATGTGTTAGATTCTGAAACAGGAGAGAAATTACTTACATACAAAGAGAACGGAAAAACATATGAAGCTTGGTACACAGATTATGAGGTAGACAAGAAAAGAAGAGATCTCCTTATGAGTATAGGTATAGGAAAGATATTCTACTGGAGACTTGGAGATGAAGATACAAGGATATTTTCAGATAATAAGTAAGGAGATGATATAATCAGGTATGCTTAGAATAATTACAGGAACAGCTAAAAACAAAGAACTTAAGGTACCAGTAGAGGGAACAAGACCTATGACGGATAGGGCAAAAAGCTCTCTATTTAGTATGCTCAACTCAAAGATGAAAGATTCAGAAGTTCTAGATCTTTTTGCTGGTTCAGGTGCTCTTGGACTTGAATCCTTAAGTAGGGGAGCTAAAAAAGCTGTATTTCTAGATATAGCAAAAGAATCTATAGATTGTATTGAAGCAAACATTAAAACATGTGAATTCACCCATGATAGATACGAAATATTCAAAATGGATGCAATAGACTATCTTGTTAAACTTGCAAAGAAAGCTCATAAACTCAAAAATGGGGAATCCATAGAAAAGGGTAAGTTTGAACTTAAGTTCTTTGACCTTATTTTCATAACTCCTCCATATAAAGAAATTAACGAAGAAACAATTAGATTGGCATCAAGAATCTTAAAGCCTGATGGAATCCTAATAACAGATTGTCCTATTCAAGAAACACTTCCAAATGAAATTGGACCACTTGTAATGGTTGAGAAAAGACAATATGGGAAATTTGATCTTTACTTCTATCTTCATAAGGAATATTCAGATAGCTTGGAATAGATCCATTTCATTCAATTACGCACACTTCTTTTACAATCTCAACATTGATTGTGTTCTTCTTAGATCAGGTTCATTACACAAGTTCTCCTTTAGAACATTAATAATTTATATCAGAGATCAGAGAAAACAGAATTGTCTCTATAGTAGTTTCCATCATTGGGATCATGAGGAGTTATGGGAGTTGGAGGAGGAGGAGGTATATATCCAAGTAGGTTTGCAATATATTCACTACTAAACAATGTATATAAGCTACTTAAGTATCCTTGATCAATAAATCCCATTCCCTTTACGGAATCCATAAGTGAATGAGATGTTTTACCCAGTTCGTCAAAAGACTTTGTAACCGTTTCCCAAGATAATCCACTCGTACCAATATTAAATCCTGCTAAATCGAGTACGTTCGTTCCATGATTTCGTGATACAAACTTGGTAGAAAGCTTGAAATATACATAGGTTCCCGAATACTTATCTGCAAATTTTGCAATCCATTTTATTAGATTATTTTCTGGAGTTGCTGGAATATTAGTCCCTTCAAAAAGACCTACTAAGAATTTACTCTCTGTCTTAAATCCCTCAGTGAAAGGGAGCTGATCTATATACTCTCCCAGTAATCTAACTTCGTCACTCTTATCTCTATTAGAATGACCCGGATTAAGTTGAGATGTATCTCCCGTAACAATTTCTCCCCAATCATGTAATAGCACCATTCTAGCTAATGCAACTTGTAATTGTTTATATCTTGATACATCCTCTTCATTCTGAATATATTCATGAGTAATCTTTCTAAAAACATCAATTGCAATAACAAGAGCACCTAATGAATGAACAAAATCACCTTCCCTATATCCTGCATTCGAATGCCCATATCTAGAATTCTCAGCTAGTGCATCCCATCTATATACTTTAATTAATTTAGGAAAAACTTCTCTAGTCATGACATCCCAATCAACTTCATCAAATTCTGTTAGTCTCTGGCAAACATCAACAAGAAAATTGATTCTATCCTGAGTTTCTATCTTATCTCCATCAGAGGTAAAAGATAGGTGACTCAGGTCAAGAAATCCGTTAAAAAATACAATGGGGCAAGAGCCTAATTCTTTAGCAAATAACTCAACACCACCACCATCTCTCGCATAAACGAAGGTATCTGGTTTAAAATGTTCCAGATATTCACCGTAATTACTGACCGCATCGGCAAATGCAACAAATAGAGCTGGCCCTTCCAAATTTTGATCTGGGATAAACATGCCGGAATTATATATCCTGCCATAAGCTATAAGCAAATATGACGAATACATACATAGAGTATTCCTTTTACCAAGCCAATATTGGTGATATAATTATTCATCTAGTTATTACATCTTTAATTCATGGAATTTGCAATAATAATAGTATGCGTAGTCCTATTTGCAGCAGTTATAATACTTGCTACCTCTTTCTTCACAGTTAAGCAACAAACAGTTGCTATTGTTGAAAGATTTGGTAAATTTGTTCGAGTTGCATCATCTGGACTTAATTTAAAGATGCCTTTCGTAGATAATATTCGAGGTTATGTATCTTTAAGAGTTCAACAACTTGATGTTAGAGCAGAGACAAAGACATTAGATAATGTATTTGTTCATGTTGTAGTTTCAGTTCAGTATTATGCATTACCAGAAAAAGTATATGATGCTTTCTACAGACTTAACGATCCATCTATCCAAATAAACTCATATGTTTTCGATGTTATTAGATCACGTGTTCCAAAGATAAACCTAGATGACTTATTCGAGAAAAAAGATGAAATTGCATATGCAGTAAAGAACGAATTAAATGAGACAATGAAGAACTTTGGTTTTGAAATTCTTAACGCACTTGTTACAGATATTGAACCCGATGCTAAAGTAAAAGAATCTATGAATGAAATTAACTCAGCACAAAGATTAAGAATTGCTGCAAATGAGAAAGGAGAAGCTGAAAAAATCTTAAAGGTTAAATCGGCAGAAGCTGAAGCAATGTCTAAAGCACTTCAAGGAAAAGGTATTGCTGATCAAAGAAAAGCAATTATCGAAGGACTTAGGGAATCTGTTGATGAATTCCAAAAAAGTATTCAGGGATCAACTCCACAAGATGTAATGAACTTAGTCCTCCTTACACAATACTTTGATACATTAAAAGAAATAGGGCAGTCATCACATACAAATACAATACTTCTTCCACATTCTCCTGCAGGAATGACAGATATTGCTAATCAGATTAGAGATGCAATGATCGTAAGTGGAGAAGTTAATAAAAATAGAGAATAGGTTTAATTAACTTTTCTTGATTTTAAATTTAACACCTCTGAGAAATCAGGGGTGTTTTTTATTGTCACTTCAAATAGATATTGGAAAATAGTATATTGATAAGTACAGAAAGCTTATCTTATTTATTACTTTCACAGAAATGAAAAATTTCAAAGCTTTCACAATAGTAGAACTACTAGTTGTGATGGCAGTGATAGGTGTACTTCTCTCTTTAGCTGTATTTGGTATACAAGCTCTTCAGAAGAATCAAAGAGAAACTCAGAGACTTCAAGATCTCAAGAACATACAAGGTTCATTGGAATCATATTACTCAAAGTACAGAAGATATCCAGTCGTAAATGAACTTATCATAGATGGGAGTAATTTTAAAATAACGATTGGAAATAGTGGTCCAGAATTCGTAACAATTCCAATACAATCTTTGACTCCTAAATTTTCTGACGAGGGCTATGACGACATTACAAATTGCGAGACTAATGGTCTTGGAGCTACAGCAGATACTTGGTGGGTTATGTATCATGTGGGAGCTCTAAACCCAAATCCTCAAACTTATGCTCTCTTTGCATGTACAGAAAACGAAAAAACACAAAACTTTGGAGCGAAAAACGATTTCTAATCTGAACAAAATAGAGAAATTATTAAATTTACAAAATATTCAAATGAAAAAACTTAAAGCTTTCACAATAGTAGAACTATTGGTTGTGATGGCAGTCATAGGGGTACTATTATCTCTCGCAGTCTTTGGAATACAAGCATTACAAAAGAATCAAAGAGAGACACAAAGATTAAACGATTTGAGAAACATTCAAGGATCATTAGAATCTTACTATTCAAAGTATAGGAGATATCCGCTTCAAACTGAATTTAATGTAGTTGATACCAATTTTGAAATCACATACGGAGTTGGTGTAGGGGCTATAAATTTTGCTACTATTCCTATCCAATCATTAACACCAACAGAATTTAACGATGGATATAATTCTGCAACCTGCTCTGACGACGATGGACATATAGCAACAGCAGATACTTGGTGGGTTCAATACCACACTTCTGCAGCATTTGGAGCAGTTAACCCACAAGAGTATGCTTTATTCGCATGTACAGAAAATGGTAAAACTACTAACTTGGGAAGTAAGAATACTGATTAATAGTGTAGCAACTCCAGAAATCCGGTCAATTGTTTATAAGTACCGTATATAAAACGCTTAAAAATAATGGGTCATTCACTATTAAACATGCCCTAAACAATGACCATAATCTTTTCATTTAACGTTTATGATATATTTTGTAAGAATAAATTAATTTTACTTAGTATGCATAATAAAAAAGCGTTCACTATTGTAGAACTTCTTGTTGTAATGGCAGTAATAGGTGTACTCTTATCGCTTGCAGTATTTGGAATTCAAGCACTTCAAAAGAACCAAAGAGAAACACAAAGATTAAACGATTTGAGAAATATTCAAGGATCTCTGGAATCTTTTTACTCAAAATACAGAAGATATCCAATTAACACTATGGAAGTTGTAGCAGAAGGAACCAATTTCTACATTGATTACGGGCAACATGGACAAGGAGGTACAATTATTTTTGCAACAATTCCTATACAATCTTTAACCCCTTCATTCTTTCCTGATATATACAATAATCCAACTGTATGTGCTGATCATCCAGCAACAGCAGACACATGGACTATTTTCTATGGTACAAACCCTCAGAGCCCTCAAGAATATGGTCTATTTGCATGCACAGAGAATGGGAAAAGTAACAATCTAGGTAGCAAAAACGATGGAACAATAAACGATTAAAGTACATTTTTAGAGAGATATTAAATATTCCTTGGGAATTTAGGCTTCTTCCTGTATAATATCTTAGTTTAATATATTTATATACTGATATGGGTGCATTACCAAAAAGAAAGAATTCGAAGGCTAGAAGCTTAAAAAGAAGGTCTATGGATAGACTTAAGAAGCCTCAATTAGCAGTAGAATCCGTAAGTAAAAAATCAACACTTCCTCATAGAGTAAGTCCATTTAGTGGAATCTACAGAGGTAAGAAAATATTAGAAGTAAAATAGGTTTAATCTATCTTAGAGAAAACTACTTGTGAAAAAATATACTGACCCTAGACATAGCGCAAGAATTTTAGCCATCGAACAAATCTATCAAAGCTACTTCCCTGATCTTATCCATATTAGTATGGAGGATATGAGTGAGATGAGTGATATAACAAGATTTGATGAATCTCTATTTTCCAAGTTAACTACAAATTTTAAATCCAACGAAGAAGTAATATCTGCAATAATTAGTAAATATGCAATAGAAAGACCACTTGATCAAATCTCCAAAACATCCTTAATCATTATGCAAATGGCAATACTGGAATATAATATATTGAAAATAACTCCTAGAAAGGTTGTCATTGATGAATCCATTGAGCTTGCAAAAGAGTTTGGTAGTGATTCAGATTCTTCTTTTGTAAATGGAGTACTAGATAAGGCTTTAGATAATAAGGACTCCTCCGTTGTTGAATCAAAAAAAGATATCACAGATAAATCAAATGAGTAAGAATATAACAAGCGATGAGAGAGAAAAATTCGATGAACTTGAAAAAATATTGGGAGTTAAATTCAACGATGCTGTACTTCTAAAATCTGCATTAATACATAGATCTTTCTTAAATGAAGTTAAAAATACAGAATTCGAAAATAACGAAAGATTAGAATTTTTAGGAGATGCAGTACTTGAACTTCTAACATCAGATTTCCTTTTTAAAAAGCTTCCAGGTAGACCTGAGGGTGATTTGACAAGTTTTAGAGCAGCGCTTGTTAAAACCGAATCCTTGTCTGAAATTAGCACTAGATTAGGAGTAGGTAAGTACATATATATGAGTAGAGGAGAAGAAACAACTGGTGGAAGAAGTAGAACATATGTGCTTGCTAACACATTCGAAGCAATACTTGGATCTATATACCTAGACAGTGGTTTAGATGTTGTAGAAAAATTTCTCAAAAGAGAACTCTATGGAAAACTAGATGCTATAGTTGCTTCAAGGTCAGATATTGACCCAAAATCTAGATTACAAGAGATAGCTCAATTAACATTCAAATCTACTCCATATTATGAGCTTATTAACGAAGAAGGACCAGACCACAGTAAGATATTTACCATGTGTATAAAGATACAAGACAAGGTATATGGAAGTGGAAAAGGCAAAAGTAAGCAAGATGCAGAGCAAAATGCAGCTCTAGAAGCACTAAAAGTGCTACAAAAGCCTTAATTGCTATGATATAATCGGGAAGTTAGTGATTTTAATTTATTATTTGGATTACATGCTTAAGTTTAAATTAATGAGATTTGGAAAGAAAAGAGAACCTCATTACAGAATTGTTGTAAATGAAGCTCGAGATAAAAGACAAGGTGAATATGTAGATTTAGTAGGTACTTACGACCCACTTGAAAAACCAGCCGTTATTAAATTAGAAAAAGATAAAATAAAAGATTGGTTATCTAAAGGTGTAAAACCTACAGAAACTGTTCACGATATCTTTGCAAAAGAAGGTCTTTTAGAAGCTAGAAAAAGAGTTAGAGTAGAAAGAAAATCTAAAGCTGAGATGAAGGCAGCAAAGAAAAAATAGTTAGAAATAAGGAATTTTAGTATTTTACTTATAACTTTATTTCTATGAAAGAGTTATTAGAATATATCGCTAAATCAGTGACTAAATTCCCTGATGACGTTAAAGTAGAAGAGGTAGCAGATGGTACAAACATCACACTTAATCTTACACTTAATAACGAAGATAAACCCCTAATAATTGGTAAACTTGGTAGAAATATTAAAGCAATAAGAGATACTGTTGCTTTAATAGCAGTAAGAGAAGGGAAAAGAGTTTACATAAAGGTATTAGACTAAGAAAAACAAAACATTTGAAGTTATAAAAAGGAACTAGAAATAGTTCCTTTTTTATTTCGTATACCTATCTCTCAAATATTTAAGAACTGTAGAATCCGGGACAGAAGAAATAGGAATCTTTGTAAATGCAACTGAGTTAGTTAAGAAATCTTCCGAAAATGCATATTTAGAAAATGTAATATCTAATGACCACTTTGCATCACTCGTAGTTATCTGATTAGGAGAAATAGATGTTGAAGATTTAAGATTCATAGTAGTTATTATGTACAAATCATTAACTTTATAGAAGTCGGAAAAGAAACTCTGAATATCTGCAAACTTTCCTTCAATCTTTGCGGTAGTAGGAGCAACGCGTAAGCTATCTTCCGTATTTTTAATAGGATTACCTTGCGCATCTACAGTAGCAACCTTTGAAGTCTTTGTTGTAGATGTCCCATCTGAAACCTTTTGTAACTGTTCACCGATAGTCATTTCCTTAAGATCAAGATTATATTGTTTTGTTTTATCTTGAATAAACTGTTGAAGACCAACTATTTTAGTTTTTTCAGAAGGAACTATTTGATCAATCGTTGCAAGATCACTAATTGTTTGAGCATCTCTTTCCTTCAAAGTTGTAAGCTTATCTAATGTATCCTGATTAGTCTTCTCACTTGCCTTAAGCTTATCCAATTGCTTGTAGTTATCAAAAATACTTGTTGCTGTTGGAAAGATACTAATTATAGCTACTCCTAAGAATAGGGAAACACTTATCAAAGGAATTGAATATTGTTTAAGGACATCTACAAAGTCTTTTTTAGTAGACTTCTTAATACTCCCAGAAACATCATCAGCTATTTTTAAATCTCTATCTGCAAGTTCCATAATCTTAAAGCGTTACGTAATAAAATGTAACTGAAAAGGTAACAATATCAGCATCTTTGTTATATGCAATTGACTTCAAATTGACATTTTTAAGTTCAGTATTTTGCTCAAATTTTTTAATAACCCTTGATAAATCTAAATATGTTTTAGATTTTCCACTAAAGCTAAATTGTCCATCAGATTTTCTTGTATATCCATCTATACTTAATATTTCGCTATATGTAGAAAGATTCTTTCTTATCTGATCAAATACTTTATTTGGATCTACATCTTTCTGAATAATTGGTTTAAGAATATCTACTTTTTGTACAAGTTGTCCATTGTTCTTTTGGTAAACAGACATATCATTTTCCATTGTCTTTTGTGTCTCTATATTCACTTTTTCAATCTTTACATTCTGAGAGACTGCACCATTTGCAATAACAAGTCCTATCCATACAACACATGCAAGAATTGGAAGGAATGCTGAATAGATAGAAGAGAACTCTATATTCTTTGCATCCTTAAGTTCTCCTTGAGTCTTTTTTGTAAGTAAGTTTATATAGTTCTTAGGCAAGTTATTCTTTCTTTAAAGCTAAACCTGTGGCTACTGTAAACCCTACGTCAGATAATTGAGCCATATCTTTCTTAAGTTTCTCATCTATCTTAAAGTCTTGAAATGGCTTAGCAAGTTCACAATCTATGTTATATATTTTACTTAAATATGCAGCCAAACCAGGAAGTTTTCCACCATCTCCAACTATGTATATCTTCTGAGGAACCATATTTACAAATCTAGTCTTAAAAAAGTCCATAGTTTTAGTTATTTCAATAGCGATAATCTGAATAATAGGGTAGAGGGACTTTGCAATCTTTCCTTCTGCCTTTGTTTCGTCTAATCCATATACTCTTTTGTATTGTTCAGCTTGAGGAGTTGTAAGTCCAAAATCTACAGCAATAGCCCTTGTAAATGCATCTGAACCTGTTCCTAAACTCTGAGAGAATAATAAACTCTCACCTTTAATAACACTAAGATCAGTTCCATTTGCACCAAAGTCTAAAACAATAGCCGCTTTGGTTTTATCAAAATTCTTTTGTGAAGAAATCGATCTTGTTGTTGCAATTGCTTCTGTTTCTAGTGCTAATCCTTCAAGGCCAGATAGTTTTAATATTTCCATATATCTTTCAACTAGACTTTTTGGAGCTGCAACAATTAGAACATCGATTAAGACCTTCCCATCTTGTGTTCTCTCTCCTACAACCATATGATCAATATTTGTTTCTTCTGGAGGAATAGGAATATATTTTTTTGCTTCGTAGAGAATTGCTTCAGCTAGTTTATCGTCAGACACTTTTGGAAAACCTGGAACAAGTCTTGTGAATATTGCTCCTTCAGGAAGTGCAACGACTGCATTTTTAGTCTTAATTCCTGATGCAGCTACAGCTTTCTTTATATTCTCAGCTAATTGCCTTTTATGTTCTGTATTCTCAGAACCAATAACTCCAAAAGGAGTTTCGTAACTTCCAAGTGCAACTAGAACAGGAGTATCTCCTTCCCATCTAGTCTCACACACTTTAATTGTGTGATTACCAATGTCTAATCCAAAGAATTCGGGCAGTTTCATATTATTTGTTATTACATCTAATTTTTATTACATCATCAGTATACTATCTTAATATTACTAAGAACTAATTGCTACTAAAATTTCTAGCAGAGACAATAGTTTGCTTTATAACGTTCTTTACAGCAGGCTCAGAAAGTGGCTCTCCTGGGAAAGATTTTGCAACTAACTTTATTAAAACAGTCAACTCTCCATCTTGACTAAGTGGATCTGAAAGAATAGTAAATATTTTATTTGTACTGCTAGTATTTCCAGGTGTTGGATCCAAGTCAAAAAGAATCCCATCTGGACTTGTGTATATTAATGTAAATACATTATCTTGTCCTGTTATTGGATCTCTTGTTACCAAATATTTATTGGCAACATATCCATCTTGATCAAAAGGGGATGCTGCTGCTTCAAACTTCCATTCATATTTTTTTCCACCAGTATTAAAAGTGCAATCATTACTGGATTGTCCTACTCCAGCATTTAATACAATATCTACACAATTATCTAAACTATCTGCATTTCGAATATCTTTTTTCATTTGAGCAAGTAATATTGCAGATTCTTCTCTTACAAATGTTCTTTCTTTATTTAAAATATTTATTCTCATAACCTCAACAAACACGTTAGAAATCATAGTAAGGAGAATAACCATTATTCCAAGAGTTATAAGAAGTTCAAGTAAACTTACTGATCTTCTATTCTTTATTCTTTTTTTAAGTGTTAAGAGTAACTTTTTCATTATTAGTTTGAAGCAATAAAATTTCCAACTCTAAGTCCATCTATTGTTTCTTCATAGGATTGGTCACCAGACTTTTCTGCAACAACCTTGATAGTATACGTATATCTGTTATCTAGAGGATTATCATGCATCTTTGTGATCTTAGCCATTACACAAATAACATTTGATGTAATTAAATTAGAACTCGCATCAGAAAATTTAACCTGAAGGGAAGGATTATTCCTGCAAAAATCTAGTGTTAAATCATCTAAAGTAAAAATTCCTGAGTCAGTGTAAAACTTAATTAACTTATTCCTCTCAGCCGCTGTTGCATTTTGTTGAGCATAGTTCAGAGTATAAAATCCATATAGAATTGTAGGCGCAGTATCTACAGAAATATCACTTGAGGATCTTAATAAATCATTAACTTCAACCATACTTTGAGTTGCGGTATCTTCAACTTCATTATCTTTTGCATTATTAAGTCCCCATGCGGACAAGGAAACAAATGTAGTTAAAATAACTGAGCTAAATACCAGAGCTATAATTATTTCAATAATACTAAATGCTTTATTTTTTCTTAATTGTTTGACGATTACCATCAGATTCTATATAAACTGTTCTTGGATTAATTGAATCTACGTTTTGAATAGCAAAGTCACAAATTGCTTTGTCCTGAGTAGCACCATTCAGATTAGATGAGTTATAAAATTTATTAGAAGAACCTAGTTGTTTTACATACATCTCTCCAGTGCCAGTTAAGAAACCTACTGCTTCACACCCATTTGTTAGGTTGTTATTAATACTTACAGAACCAATATCACTATCAAAAATACTTCCTGTAGTTAATGCACAATCACTTCCAACATTAATATCAGAAATAGCTGTATTCGTTGGCAGATTACAATACATCAGGCTTATTGGACTTCCTAGTGTAATTACATACATCGTTGGAATTTCTGGTGTAGCAGAGTCTGTATTCCAATATGTTACATTATTAATTGCATATGATCTTGCAAGTTGTACTGCATCATAAACACCTTGTGTTGCTGAATTTAATAGAAGACCTTCCCTTAAAGATATCAAACCAATAGTAGACATGGTAAGTAGGATAGAAATAATTGCAAGACTGACAGTAAGTTCAATCAAACTATATGCTTTTTGGGCAGAAAAAAGCTTTATCATATGCGTATAATCTAATATAAATCGGGATTAATTACAATTGAATCAAGAAATATTTATGATGAAAAAACCTTGAATATCAAGTATTTTAAGTCCCCCAGAAGAAGAATAGTTTACTCCAGATTAATTGTCCCCAGATGAGTCCACATAGTAAACCCAAAGATAGGAAGGGGATAAACGGGAGTGCTAATCCCTTTATCTTTCCTTTTATTAACCCTAAAATTATTCCAATAACACTTCCAATTACTACACTACTTAAAAAAGTGAAATAGAAGTTTTGAAGTCCACAAATTAATCCCACGATAACAATAAATCTCAAATCTCCTCCTCCCATCTTTCCCTTTGAAAGTAAAATAACTATAGCAATTAGTGCTAGTCCAATTATTCCTGTAATAATATTACCTAGTCCAAAATGCATGTTAAAAATAAGTGTGTGAATTACAAAAGGGAATTTAATAGCAACTAGATTTGTAGCCAATAATAATCCAATCACAAGAAAAGCTACTTTGTCATTAATTTCAAGATAAAGAATGTCATATATACAAAAATATATGATAAAAAATGCTAAGAAAAATATAAACAAATAACTTAAAATATTTACAAGTGGATTACTTACTGTGTATATATTTGAAAATGGATGTGGAAGGGTAATGTAAGCTACAAGAATAGAAATCAAACCAAGAAATAATTCCACAATTGGATATTGAATAGATATTTTTTTCTTACAATGTCTACATTTTCCTCTGAGAAGAATATATGAAAGTAAAGGGATATTATCATACCAACTTATCTTTCCTTTACAGTTAGGACAAAATGATCTTTTGTTTACTAAACTAATATTATTCTTTGTTCTATATAAGAAAGCATTCATAAAACTTCCCCAGATGAGACCAAAAACAAAAATAAATATAACTAAAACTATACTTATTATTATTTCAATATTATTCATAATATACTTTTAAAAAGGTGAGGTACTATACTCAGCGGAACTGTATACACAGAAACACTGTTGTTTAGGAAGACATACACATGATGACGAAGTAGCTGACGAGTTTGAGATGGGCTTAGTATATGTTGATGAGGTTACTGAAAAAATGTTTGGCTTTGACGATAAAGATGATGAGGATACAGATGGAAAAGATATATTTACAACTGCACTAGTGTCTCCTGAATTCGTGGGAATAACTTCACCATCTCCTAAAGGATTTTCTGAAAAATCTTTCCAACCAATCTCAGTACAAGTTGCTAAATAGTACCCTTGAGGTTTTGTTGAACTTGAATTTACTACTCCATAGAATACTCTCCAAACCTCTTCATTAATTACTCCCAAAGATAAATCTTGGTTACATACAGGAGCTTCAGAATAGGTTCCATTGGATTGAGCATAGTTGTCTATGGAAGTTACACCAGCTTGTTCAATTTTTACCACTGAAAAAACACCAGTAGATGTAGATGAGGTACAACTTGTTGCAGATTCTGTACATATATATATTGCATTTGCATCACTATCAAATTTAATCATGCTAGGAGTTGGATAATGTCTGTACTCATTATAGTAACTTTCAAGATGGGTTTTAATTTGCACTACAGACGAATTTTCTTTTGAAGATCTTGTTGATTTTTGAATCTGTTGAATACCAACAACGCTTAGCCCAATTAACACGCCAACAATAGCAAGTACTACAAGAATTTCTACAATTGTAAAACTATTGTTATTTCTTTTCATAGAATAAATATCTAAAATATCTAAATCAATTCGAAGCAGGAAGAGGAGTTTCTGAAAACTCCTTCCAACCATTCTCACTACAAGATGCAAGATAAAAACTTTGAGGTCTATTTAAGGAGTTCGCAGAATAGTATATCAACCAATTTTCTTCGTTTACAGATCCTCCGTTAATACATTGAGAAGATTCAGAATGTGCTCCATCTTCTGATAAATATTGTTGCATACCTCCGAAGCCTGCCTGATCTGCTTTAACATAGGAATATACATTTGAACTTGTATACGGTGCATTATTTGCTCCACACTCTGGGAATTTTGGATTACACATAAATACAACACTGTTTGTAGTATCTCCCCATAAACTTACCGGATATTGTCTAAATTCGTTATAGTACTTGGTTAGTTCAGCTTTAAGTAACAATGTCGTATTATTGATTCTAGTAACTCTCGTAGATTTTTGTGCCTGTTGTATACCAACAATACTTAAGGTAACAAGAATACCTATAATTGCCATAACTACAAGAAGCTCAATAATTGTGAATGAGTCGTTTTCTTTTCTCATAAATATACAAAGCAAAATATTGGCTTAAATTATTCAATTTCCTGCATCATTTTTAACTCCAAAATTTTTAGTCTTACCACTTTCTGTGCAAGCATATAGCCCATATTTTTGTGGTGTTGGTCCAGTAGCAGTATATCCAATCCACCATGTATCTGCTTTTCCAAAATGTGCTGATACGGGTGAAAATTCACATGTTTCAGTTGAGTATGCAGAATTCATAATTGTTGACCCAAGAGATTGCATTGGAAGAGTGGAAATTTGAGTTTCTCCATTATATATAGCAAAAGCATTTGGAGGATTATATTGATGTTGACCTACACCTGGGTTTTGCTGTTGACCTGGATTTTGTGGATCTTGACCGCCTGGTGGTATTTGTGGTTGTGGACCACCATTGCCAGGAATATCAAATACTGCATTTACCTCACCCAATAAATTTTTACTTAATAAATTTGAAGGAGAAGTAGGTGAATATGCTGCAACGTATGTTGTACCGAGTTCTTGCTGTAGTGGATATCTTTCATATTTTTGGAAATATGATTCTAGAGCTCCTTGAATATTGCTTAAATCAGTTAACCGAGATGTTTCTCTTTGTGCTTTTTGAACAGCTTGAACTCCAACAATGGATAAGGAAATCAAAACACCGATTACTGCCATAACCACTAACAGCTCTACAATTGTAAATGCTTTTTTCATAAAGATAACTATAAAATATTATATTACTTTCACTATATTTCTGTTCAAATATATCTTACTTGTCATCATAAGTAAAACAGACTAATTTATAAACACTCTTCCATTTCCTTCACCATCATTCTTGCTACCTAAATTAGTGGATAATCCGTTTTCTGTGCAACCGTATAGACCATATTCTTGAGGGTTATCAACTAAAGCTGTACTATATCCAACCCACCATGTATCTGCGGTTGCTACATGCTGATCTGAATTAATTCCATTATCTGAACAGGTTGCATACATATAGCCAACATTCATAACAGTAGGGGTAAGTGATTGGATTGGAATGGTAGCATAAACCACATTTCCATAATATAGAACAAAAACGTTAGGATCTCTAGGTACAAATCCACCTACTTGTCTTTGAGCATTTATTTCATTTAACAAACTACCATTTAGTAATTTTGGAGCAGTTGCAACATATGTATCTTTCAATTCATTTTCAGTTGGATATCTCCTATACTTTGAGTAATAGGATTCTAAAGATCCTTGAATATTTCTAAGATCATTTAATCTTTGTGTCTCCCTCTGATTTTTCTGAAGTGCTTGTATTCCAAAGACTGCGAGAGATAATAGAACTCCAATAACTGCCATAACAACAAGAAGTTCAACAATAGTAAATGCTTTGTTATTTAATCTCATTTTATTAATAGTAAAATTAGAATACTGTCATTAATTTATTGTGGATTACCAGCGGTTCCCAAATTAACAGACTTTCCATTTTCTGTACACGCATATAGTTCGTACTGTTGTGGATTGTTTTGCACTGATGTTCCGTACCCAACCCACCATGAATCAGCACTTGCATTCTCTCCTTCGTTTGCATCGCATGTAACATACATATATTCTCGAGTCATTATCGTTGGAGTTAATGATTGAATAGGAATAGATACAAATCTTGCGCCATTTGTATCTGTTTCTAATAATGAATAATTATTATTTTCAATATATATCTGTTCTCCATTAGGATATCTCCTATATTTAGAATAATATGATTCTAAAGATCCTTGAATATTTCTCAAATCACTTAGTCTTTGAGTTTCTCTTTGATTCTTTTGAAGTGCTTGTATTCCAAAGACTGCGAGAGATAATAGAACTCCAATAACTGCCATCACAACGAGAAGTTCTACAATTGTGAAAGCTTTGAAACTTTTCATTCCTGTGAAAGTAAAAAATAATATATATATTATAAATATACTATATTTGAAAGAAACAAAAAATACCCCAGAATTTCTTCCAGGGTATTAATAATCTTATTAAGATTTAACTTAGTCTACTTTACTTCCTAAGTTAGTTGATAAACCATTCTCAGTACATGCAAATAATGCATATTCTTGAGGACTATCTGTTGATACTCTGTAGAATATTGTCCATGTATCTGCTGATGTTGCTGGACAAGTAGGAGGTGTCTTATATGCACTTGTTGCAGTATAGTCTGTTGAGATTGATGGAGTTAGTGACTGTATTGGAATTGTTGCAAATGGTGTAGCTGCTCCAGTTGCAGTTATAACAAAATTAGTAGTATCTGGAGTTGGAAGTTCAGTATTTAGAGGATATCTTTTATTCTTAGAATAAAAAGATTCTAATGTTCCTTGAATATTTCTCAAGTCATTTAATCTCTGAGTCTCTCTTTGACTCTTTTGTAAAGCCTGAATACCGAAAACTGCTAAGGAGAGCAGTACTCCAATCACTGCCATCACAACGAGAAGTTCTACGATTGTGAAGGCTTTTTTGCTTGCCATACATTCTAGATAATAAATAAAATTTATGAGACTGATCACTAGTGTACTCTTTTTCGGTAGGATGTAAAAAGATTATCGAAATATAATAATATAGATAAAAAATACCCCTAAATTTCTCTAGGGGTATTAATAATCTTATTAAGATTTAACTTAGTCGTTCTTGCTTCCTAAGTTAGTTGTTGTACCATTTTCAGTACATCCAAATAATGCATACTCTTGTGGACTAGTTGTTGCAATTCTATAATTTAATACCCATGTATCTGCTGTTGCAGGAGTTGTACATGGTGCATTTGCTAGTGTACCAGAATATGCTTTACTACCATCAATTGTTGGAGTCAAAGACTGTATAGGAATTGTTGCAAATGTTGGAGCTCCATTTCCAACTCCAGTTGTAACTACAAAATTTGATGTTCCTGCTGGGATTGTAAGTTCAGTATCTAAAGGATATCTTTTGTTCTTAGAATAAAAAGATTCTAATGTACCTTGGACATTTCTCAGGTCATTTAATCTTTGAGTCTCTCTTTGATTCTTTTGTAATGCTTGTATACCGAATACTGCAAGAGATAGCAATACTCCGATAACTGCCATCACAACCAGAAGTTCAACGATTGTGAATGCTTTTTTGTTGTTCATAGCTGAACCTTATAAAAAATAAACTAAAAAAATACTTTCTTCAAATATACTCTTTTTAATGATGATGTAAAGTATATTTACTTCGGAATTTAATTACTTAAATAAATACAATTTAACAAAATATTTGTCAAATATTTATTTAACTACAGTTGCCAATTGGTAAATAGGGAGATAAATTGCAATCGCCATAAGTCCTACAAAGAAACCAACTACTAAAAGAATAACAGGTTCCATAAGTTTCGTAAGATTACTTGTAATAGCATCAAGTTCATCCTCATAATACTTTCCCATATCTGTTAGAACTTTATCTAACTTACCAGTTTGTTCTCCTGTTCCAACCATTCTAGTTAATATTTGAGGAAATACACCATCTCTTAACATTGGAGCTGCTAGTGGAAAACCTTTTTCAATTTGTGGAATCATGTTCATAACAGATTCTCTAAATATGACATTATTCATAGCTCCAGCAACAATTCTTAAACTTTCAATTATTGGGACACCACTTTGCATAAGCATGGATAAGATTCTACAAAACTCTTCAGTATTAAGAAGTGAAGTAATTTTCCCAAATACTGGAACTCTTAAAATAATTTTATCAGTTATTTTTCTACCAGATGGAGTTGCACGGTAATATCTAAATCCAATTATAAAAGCTACTACAAATATTATTATCAGGATACTTCCAATCGATCTTGTTGGATTTAAGAAATTAGAAACAGCGATCATTGCTTTAGTAATCCAAGGAACTTCAGCTTTAAATCCTTTGAAAAGTGTTTCAACAGCAGGGACCATTGTGACCATAAGAACAACCATGATCACAATAATTAAGATGAAAATAATTATTGGATAAATCATGGCACCTTTAACTTTACCAACAAAGTTTTTTCTTTGATCAAGATCTTTTGATATCTTTGCGATGATCTCAATAAGTTTTCCAGATTTTTCTCCAGCTTCAATCAAGTTAATTTGAATAGGATCAAATATTCCAGCATTTTTCTTAAATGCATTAGTAAGTGAACTACCACTTTTAACTTCTTTTAATATCCTTGATAAAATAGACTTTAAAGTTGAAGATTTAATTTGTGAAGATAAAGTTTCAAGTGCTTCTGTAATTGGAAGACCAGCGCTAACCATAGTAGAGAACTGCTTCATAAAAATGACTCTATCACTAAGCCCAATACCTCCGAAGCTAAAACTAGTAAGCTTACTTAAAGAAAATTTTTGTCCCTCTGCAACATGGACAATAATAAGGCTTTGGTTTTGAAGTATTGTTACAACATCTTGTTTAGATCCTGCTTCAAGTTCACCTGAAACTTTTTCTCCAGTTTTTGTATACGCTTCGTAGTTATATACTTTCATGTATTTACTCTTTATTAATTAACCTCATTAATTCTTCAGGTTTAGTCGTGAAATTCTGAGCATCCTCTACAGTTATCTTTCCCTCTCTAATTAAATCCACAAGTGATTTTTCCATTGTTACCATTCCAACATCTGCACTAGTTTGAATAACGTTATCTATTAAATGTTCTTTAGCTTCACGAATCATATTCGAAACAGCAGATGTACCAATAAGGATTTCAAATGCTGCGCGTCTTCCTCCTCCAATTGTTGGAATAAGTCTTTGAGACACAATAGCAGTAACCACATTTGCCAACATAATCCTAATTTGTGCTTGTTGATCTGCAGGAAATACATGAATAATTCTGTCTACAGCTTGTGAAGCACTATTAGTATGAAGTGTTGCAAACACAAGATGTCCAGTTTCGGCAACTGTAAGAGCTGCAGCAATTGTTTCAAAATCTCTCATTTCTCCAACTAACACCACATTAGGATCTTCACGAAGTGCAGAACGAAGCGCAATATCCCAAGAGTGAGTATCTTGAGAAACCTCTCTTTGTTCAACAATACTTTTTGCAATTGGATAAACATATTCAATAGGATCCTCTACAGTAAGTATATGCCTTGCATCTCTCATATTAATAATATTAAGCATAGATGCAAGTGTCGTACTCTTCCCTGATCCAGTAGGTCCAACTATTAAGACAAATCCTTGTGGAAGTTTTGTAAAATCTTCCATTGTTTTAGGAATATGTAATTCCTCAAGCGTTGGAATTTTTGTAGGAATTAATCTAAATGCTGCAGCAATTGTATTTCTCTGATTAAAAGCATTAACTCTAAATCTAGCAAACTCTCCATAACCATATGAGAAGTCTACTTCTTTATTAATTTCCAATTGTTCCTGATTCTTTGTTCCAAGAACAGGAGCAAGAAGAGATTCCATTTGCTTTGGGTTTATTGGAACACTACCTAACATGTTTAATTTTCCATCTACTCTAATATATGGAGGATATCCAACTGTCAGATGTAAGTCTGAAGCATTAAGTGCAATAACCTTATCTAGTAATTCGAATATTTTATATGGTTCATCTTTAGACTCTGGAGATTTATCATCGCTTACACCAAATTGTATTGATGTATCTACAACTTCTTTAGGTTTATCTTCTGGTGCATCTGCACTTGGTTTTCTAAATTCAACACCTTGAAGTGGACTAGCAGGTAACTCAGGCACCTCAGAAGTAACTTTATTTTCTACAGGTACGGTTTCCTTTACAACTTCAGTAGGTGAGAGAGGTGTAACAGGAATTTTAACTGGAGTAACAGATTCAGGATTAGCTCTTTCAGGTGTAGGAAGTGGATCACTACTATTACTTTCTTTATCTATTTTCTTTTTAATATCTTCAGGAGTCAGATTATTTTCAATTAATTTTGGCAACACTACAGCTGGCTCAGTTATATTTTCTGAAGATATTGGTGATGATTTTACAATTTCATCTTTAACAGGTTCATCTAAATTGGTTGATGAAGTAACGGCTTCTACCTTAGCTGGTTCAGCTTTAACCTCGGGTTTTACCTCAGGTTTAGAATCAACTTTTTCAGTTGTTACTTTGGGTTCCTCTTTAGTTGTACTTTGATCATCAGAATACAATGCTGATAAGCTGGGCAGTGCCAATTTTCAAAAGTTAATAATTAATTATTTCTTTATTTTCCTAAAATAAAAATATCAAATATGTTATATGATTACTAGTTTTGAACTCTAATAACTTCTTCAAAAGTAGTATCTCCACTTAAAACCTTCATAAATCCATCTTGAAGCATAGTGATCATTCCATCCTGACATGCTTGTTCTTGAATGGATTGAGATGACCTATGCTCAACTAACATCTTTGCAATTTTTTCATTCATTTTAAGAACTTCAAATATTCCAATACGTCCAGAATATCCAGTGCCATTACACTTTTCACAACCAACTGCTTTATATATAAAAATTTCTTCTGGTTTACCTTTAGGTGTAGTTTCAGCAGCTTTAATTGCTTCAGTACTTGGGACAACTCCTGGTGCTACTTGAGGGAAATCTCTCTTTGGGAAAGAGAACATGTCAAAACCTTGAAGTCCATCTAATACTTCATGAAATTTGGTAACAATTTCATCACTTGCTTTAACTTTTTGCCTACAATTTAAACAAAGTTTTCTAGGTAAACGTTGAGCAATGATCACATTAATAACAGACGCTAAAAGAAAAGATTCCACTCCCATATCTAGAAGTCTAGGTATTGCAGCAGATGCACTATTTGTATGCAAGGTAGCTAACACAAGTCTACCAACAAGAGCTGCCTGAACTGCTAGCTGAGCAGTTTCCTGATCACGAATCTCACCGACCATGATTACATCTGGATCTTGTCTAAGAAAAGATCTCAAACCTGTTGCAAATGTTAACCCCACATCTGGATTAACTTGCACTTGATTAACTCCATCAATTCTGATTTCAACAGGATCCTCAAGAGTAACTATATTTACTTCTTGTTTGTTAAGAATAGAGAGAGAAGATGCTAATGTAACAGTTTTACCAGAACCTGTAGGACCAGTAATTAAAATAATTCCTTGAGTGGAGTGAAGTGAATCACTATATGTTTTAAATGCTGAACCATGCATACCCGTTTTCTCAAGTGGCAAAATACCTGAAGTTTTATCCAAGATTCTAATAACTATTTTTTCACCATGAATGACTGGCATTATTGAGATACGAAGGTCAACCTTAGTTTTTCCAACTTGAATTTCAAATCTACCATCTTGAGGTATTCTATGCTCATCTATTTTAAGTTCAGAAAGAATTTTAATTCTAGATACAACCGAAGCTGCAAGCTGGTGGGGGAGAGTAACCTTCTCAGATAAAATACCATGGATTCTATATCTTACAGAGACTCTTCCTTCCTTAGGTTCAATATGAATATCTGAAGCTTTAAATTTAATCCCATACTCAAGAATCATGTTAACAATTCTAGACACTGGGGCATTTTGAATATTCATATTAAGCTCATTAAGAGAGCTTAACTCCTCTTCAAGAACAAGCCCTGAACCTTTAACAGACTCAACAGCCTGACTAACTTCAGTATCAAATTGCGCATTATATTTAGTATCAATTATTTTCTTTATTGCATCTTCTTCAGCAAAATATGGAATAACGTTTTGGGAAAGAAATGTTTGAATAAACTTAACCTTCTGAATATCAAGTGGATCTACTAAAGCAATCTTTACACCTTTAGGAGTTTCATCAAAGGCAATAACAGAGTTATTCTTTGCAGTCTCATAAGGAATTTTGTAAAGAACCTCTTTCTTTAATTCCTCTCTATTCAAATCTACAAATGGAACTCCATATGCTTCAGACTTAGCCTTGAGTAAATCTACAGGGCTAATAATTGCTTTTGAATTAATATAATCTTCTTCATTAATATTTTTAGAAAGAATTTCAAATTTTGCAGATTCGAAAAAGTCTTTTGTTATCTTACCTTGTGAAAAGAGAATATCTAATAGAGATCGTCTCTTCGCACCATTGGCAAGTGGTTCTGGCACCTCATTTTTGGGAAGTATTACACCAGATAAAGGATTGCCTAGATCAGAACTTCCTAAGTTTTTACTTTGCGGGAGTGGATCCAATACTGGATTGACGGGTTTACTTAGAATAGGGTTAGGAGTTACTACTGGATTCTTTGGCACTACAGAAACAACGGGAACTGGGGAAACTTCAGGTTTAACTTCCGGTACAGTAACCTTAACTTCAGGAACTGGTGCTTTGACTTCTGCTGGCTTTAGGATATTAATTGCAGGACCTTTGGGAAGTGAATTTATACTAACATTATCTGTTTTTATTAAAGCTGGATCAATAGGTGGTAGACCAGTCTGAATAGGCTTAACTCCTTGTATACTTGTCTGTTTGTTTTGTGCAGTGTTATCCTGTTGGGGCATTAGTATATTCTATACTATTCTAGTATTTAAAACTATATAATATATAAGTATGTACTTCAACTACTTAACAAAAAGAGACTCCGCATCAATCATTGTATATTCTCAAGATAAGAATATTTTATCTTCGACGACTTTTGAAATATTAAACGTAATCTATGAGACAAAGAATGAGGATGAGATTATTAACAATCCGGACATAGTTGAACTCTCAATGAAAGATTTAGATAAACTCTCAATTGGAATAGAAGAAATTAAAAATGTACTTCCAAAGTTTTTTTTAAAGCCTTTAAAGAGCAAGTATAAGGTGCTGGTAATATCAGATAGTGAGAAGTTAACTCCAGATGCACAAGCAGGACTTTTAAAAACAATAGAAGAACCTCAAAAGGGGAGCTTCATTATTCTCAAGACTACTAATATCAATAGTTTACTAAGTACAATTAAATCTAGATGTGACATTGTGAATCTAAATGGTAAAAGAAATGATTCTAAAACGTTTAAGGATATTTTAAATTGCAAATTAGACGAAAGATTAAAGATAGTAAAAGATTTACTTGCAATTAAGGATCCAAGAGAAAGAAGAGAAAATGTAGATAGTTTATTTAACCAGATGTTTATCGAACTTAGAGAAAACCCTACAAACATTTCCAATAAGAATAAATACTTAATACTTGAAAACATTTTTAAGTATCAAGAATACTTTAAATCAGAAGTCAACTTGCGTTTAACCCTTGAAAACCTTATGATATCATTGTTTAATATTTTGAAATACTAACTCATGAACACTAAACAAAAGGTGTTTTTTATCTACAGTATTACATCCACAATACTATGGCTTGTACTCCTCATAGTTGTTTCATTGACAGTTAACACTGATAGAACAATGAACGATTTAATCATCCTTGGAGAGAAAGTATCCTACATGCTTGGGTATGCAATTCTTACACTACTTATATATAGAACAATAATAGTATTCCTAAAAGTTAAGGTTGAAAAGCTAGCTCATTGGCACTCATTAAGAGAAAAACACGAGGATTATGAATTCGTTAGATTAATTGAATTTTTTACAGGTATAACTGCAATCCTTGCATCTAGCTTCATAGGAGCAATCCTATCCCTTGTCAGAATCGAAATAGGCGTATTTTACTCTAGCTATAAAGAGGCACTAATTCTAGCTTTAGGATCATTCCTAGCAGGAGTAGTTGCTTTTTACCTTCCAATTTTGCTAGAAAAGGAGTATATGCTTATCGCTGGCAATAGAAAAATAGAAGCCTCAAAATCAGCGAAAAACTCATGAGTAGGCTTGATAAATAAGCCTTTTTGACTTCAAGAATGAGTCAAATATGGTATAATTAAAGTTAATATAATTACACTTTGTACTTATGGCAGATATAAAAAATAACTACGATGCGTCATCAATCACAGTACTTGAAGGTCTTGAAGCGGTCAGAAAAAGACCAGCTATGTATATTGGAGATACTTCAACTACTGGGCTTCATCATCTAGTATATGAAATTGTAGATAACTCAATAGATGAGGCATTAGCGGGATTCTGTTCTAGGATAAATATTACATTGAATGATGATGGATCAGTTACTGTTCGAGATAACGGAAGAGGTATTCCAGTAGATAAACACAAGGTTACTGGCAAATCTGCTCTTGAAACTGTTATGACAGTACTTCACGCAGGAGGTAAATTTGATAGAAACTCCTACAAAGTTTCAGGTGGACTTCATGGAGTTGGTGCATCTGTAGTTAATGCACTTTCATCCAAAATGATATGTGAAGTTCATAGAGATGGACATGCTTATGAATTAAGATTTGAAAGAGGAAAAACAAAGGGTGATGTAAAAGTCATTGGTAAAGCAGATGATCACGGAACTACACAAACATTTTTTCCAGATAAAGAAATATTTTCAGATACTAACTTCAAGTTAAAAATACTCCTTACTAGGATCAGACAACATGCATATTTAACTGCGGGTTTAACATTTGTAATTACAGATAATAGATCAGAAGAGAGCAGGGCATTAGATTTAGACTCGAGTAAATTACTTCATGGTGGAAATACGTTTGTATTCCATTTTGAAGGTGGAATTAAATCATATGTAACTCATCTCAATAGAGGAGAGAAGGTAATTTGTAAACCATTCTATGTACATAAAACTGAAGAGTCTACAGATGTTGAAGTTTCCATTCAATATACAGATGACCTTGAAGAAAATGTAATGGCATTTACGAATAATATTCAAAATCCTGAAGGTGGAACACATTTACAAGGATTAAGAACTGCACTTACTAAATCCATAAATGACTATTTTGAAAAGAATGCTTCAGAAAAAGAAAAGGATGTTAAATTGACCGGGGAAGATGTTCGAGAAGGATTAACAGCAATTGTTTCAGTAAAAGTCCCAGATCCACAATTTGAAGGTCAAACAAAGATCAAACTTAATAATCCAGAAGTTGCTTCACATGTTAGAAAAGTTGTAGAAGATGGACTTAAAATGTACTTTGAGGAAAACCCTCAAGATGGAAAAAGTATTATGTCCAGAGCTGTTTTAACTTCACGAGCCCGTCAAGCTGCAAAAGCAGCTAGAGAAGCAGTTGTAAGAAAAGGTGCATTAGACGGTGGTGGACTTCCAGGAAAACTTGCAGATTGTAGCTCAAAGTTTCCAGATGAATCTGAGATATATATCGTAGAGGGAGATTCTGCAGGAGGTTCTGCAAAGCAAGGAAGAGATAGAAAAACACAAGCCATTCTTCCACTTTCAGGTAAACCTATTAACAGTGAAAAATATAGAATAGATAGAGTTTTACAAAATGAAAGATTAAAAGATTTGGTAGTAGCACTTGGTGCTGGAATAGGTGAAACATTAGATTTAAAAAAACTAAAATACCACAAAGTCATCATAATGACTGATGCTGATGTTGATGGATCACATATTCAAACACTACTACTTACTATGTTCTATAGGCATCTTAGACCAATGGTAGATAATGGGTATATATACCTTGCACAACCACCTTTATTCAAAATCGAAACTGACAAGAATGAATCTTCATGGGTACTAGATGAAAATGAAAAAGAAGCAAAAGTTGCTGAACTTACCAAAGCTGGAAAGAATATAAAAAATATACAGAGATTTAAGGGATTAGGAGAAATGAACCCTGAACAACTATGGGAAACTACTATGAATCCTAAGAATAGGGTACTTAAGAAAGTAACTGTAGTTGATGTTGAAGAAGCAAATAAGACATTTGATATGTTAATGGGAGTAGAAGTACTTCCAAGAAAGAAATTCATTCAAGCATATGCTAATGAAGCTCAGCTTGATATCTAATTAAATATAACGATTTAGAAATATAATTAGTACTATTAAAAGTCAAAAACAGAAGGCAGTATTTGATAAATACGGTTTTAGTTTAAGTGATGGAACACCTGAACCATTACTTAATTTAGCAAGTACTGGGATATTAACTGGACTTGAAGTAAAAAATATTTTCCAAGGCAAAGCTCCTTGGAATTTTAACAAAGAAGAACTTAAAACATACACGATTGAAGAGATTAAAGAAGTTGTTGAAAGATATACCAAATCTAAGTTTCCTAAAGGTCTATCTTATGATATTTATAGATCATTCTTAAGCTACGATTTTGATATTACCAAAGTAAGTAAAAAGGATATGGATATTTTGGCAAGCTACTTTAAAAGTGCAGAAGAAATGACAGCAACAATGTGGGCAGGATTTATTAACAAAGTGCAAAACGAGGTATATAACAGAGACATTAAGAAGTCAGAGGCTTTCTTAGAAAAAGCATGGAAAAACATGCAGGAATTTAAATATAAAAAAATGTAATTATAAATAATATGGAAACTACAGGTATAGGAGAAGAAATGAAAGCAAAATCTGCACTAGATGGACTGAATAGTTTTGAGAGAGGATTATTTCACAAAATATTAAAAGGGTTTGGGCTTCACAGACACCATGCTTTGGCAACAAATGAATTAAAAAAGGGAAAAGAGGTAAATCCTATTTGGGAAAGGCCAATTCATGACAGAGCAACTGCTATGGATATACCTAAAGAAGTAATTGAGGCAAGACAAATAGCATTGGAAAGAGCTCAAAGACCTGTTGTTAAAACAACAATTAAACCAATTTAAAGATTAACTAATTTATAGTAACCATGGATGACAAAAGAATAACAAACTCAACAGATACTAGTACTAACATCAGAAATGCAGATGTTGTAGGGGAGATGAAAACCAGCTACATCAACTATGCCATGAGCGTTATTGTTGCTCGTGCACTTCCAGATGTTAGAGATGGATTAAAACCTGTTCAACGTAGAATCCTATATTCTATGTATAAGCAGGGGATTATTCCTTCTAAGGGATATAAAAAGTCAGCTAGAATCGTTGGAGACGTTATTGGTAAGTATCATCCACATGGAGATGTTGCCGTATATGATACGTTAGTTCGTATGGCACAAGAGTTTAGCTACAGATATCCTCTCATAGATGGACAAGGAAACTTTGGATCTATTGATGGAGATAGTGCTGCTGCTATGAGGTATACAGAGGCAAAGCTTACAAAGTTTGCAATGAACATAATTGAGGAACTTGAATACCAAACAGTGGAATATGGTCCAAACTACGATGGTAATTACAAAGAGCCATTAGTTATGCCATCATTACTTCCAAACGTAATTTTAAATGGAGCAGAAGGTATTGCTGTAGGTATGGCAACAAAAATACCACCACATAATGCTGGAGAGGTAGTAAAAGCCTTAATAGATATGCTATCTCGTGGAAGTGGTTGGGAGCCTGAAAAGGAGTGGTTAACAAGAAATAGTAATTATGCAAAGAATATTAAGACAATTGCAGATCTTGCTACACTCGCCCCTGACAGATATCCTAAATTTGAATCCAATGTAGAACTAGATGATCTTATGAAGTTTATTCCAGGACCAGACTTCCCAACATATGGAGTAATCTATGATCAGAAAGAGATTAAGAACATGTACGCAACAGGAAGAGGAAGAGTACTCATGAGAGGTGTTGCAAAGATTGAGGAAACAAAGGGTGGAAGATTTGAAATCATAATCTCAGAGCTTCCATACCAAGTGAATAAGGCTAGACTTGTTGCAAAGATTGCTGAACTTGTTAAAGACAAAAAGGTTGAAGGTATTTCAGATATTAGAGATGAATCTAATAAACTCGGTATTAGAATAGTTATTGAAATAAAAAGAGAAGGTAAGCCAAATGTAATACTTAACAACTTATTCAAATACACTGAACTTCAAAAAGCATTTAATGCAAATATGCTTTGTCTTGTAAGAGGTGAACCAAAAGTATTGAGTTTAAAGAAGCTATTAGAACTATTCGTTGAGCATAGACAAGAAATAGTAGTAAGAAAGAATGAGTATGAGTTAGCAAAAGCACAAGAAAGAATACACATTTTAGAAGGTCTAATGATAGCTCTAGATAATCTAGATGCAGTTATTAAGCTTATTAGAGAATCTGCAGATAGTGAAGTTGCAAAACTCGGACTTATGAAGAAGTTTAAATTAAGTGAGATACAAGCAACAGCTATCCTAGATATGCAACTTAGAAAACTTGCTGCACTTGAAAGAAAGAGAATTGAAGAAGAGTATAAAGAACTTAAAAAGAAGGTAGACTTCTTAATAGCTCTTCTTTCAGATCCTCTTAAAATTATTGGCTTTATCAAGTCTGAGCTTGAAGCAGTACTCGAAAAAGTAGATGACCCAAGACGAACAAAGCTACATAAGGGTGCACTTGGAGAAGTTGCAGAAGAAGACCTAGTAGCTAAAGAAGATGTAATAATTACTGTAAGTGAACAGGGATATATTAAGAGAATGAAGCAGGATGTATATACAGTACAAAATAGGGGAGGAAAGGGGAAAATAGGGATGACTACAAAGGAAGATGATGCCGTAGCACATGTATTCACCTGCTCAACTCATGACAGTATTATGTTCTTTACTAACAAAGGAAGAGTTTTTGAAAGTAAAGTCTATGATATCCCAGAATTTGGCAGACAAGCTAAAGGCCAAGCAATTGTTAACATAGTTAATGTTGAACAAGGAGAAAGAATAACCTCAATACTTACTCACTCTAATGGTAAATTCCTAGATGAGGAAGTAATTCAAGAAGGTGAAGAAAAAACTGAGCATGAAGGTAGAGATTACAAGTTCCTATTCATGGCAACTAAGAAGGGAACTGTAAAGAAAACCTTAATTGAGGATTACCAAAACATTAGGAATAATGGATTAATTGCAATTAAGCTAGAACAAAATGATGAGCTTGTTTGGGTAAAACCAACAACAGGAAAAGATGAGATATTGATCGTAACTCAAATGGCAAAATCTATTCACTTCCATGAAGACGATGTAAGAGAAACTGGAAGGTCAACTATGGGAGTTAGAGGTATCAAATTTGCTAAAGAAAACGACCAAGTCATATCAATGGATGTAGTTAGAAATAAAGAAAATTATTTACTCACAATCACGGAACTTGGCTTTGGTAAGGCAACAAAAATTGCACAATTTGGAATTCAAGGTCGTGGAGGTAGTGGAATTTATGCTCATGAGATTAACAAGAAAACTGGAGAATTAGTCGTCGCTAGAGTGATGGATCACCCAGATCTTGAGATACTAATTATGAGTGAAAAAGGTCAATCAATTAGATTAGCGGTAAAAGATCTACCAGAAAGAAACAGACAAACAAGTGGAGTACATTTAATAAGATTTAATGATCCAGAGGATAAGGTTGCTGCAATGGCACTTATCTAGATATGTAAACATAGATGAAAAATAAAAGGGGAGTCATAAAGACTCCCCTTTATGGTATCAAAAGTTATTTTTTTGCTTCTTCTAATTCCTTAATAGTTATTCCTGCCTTAGTACATAACAATGCTTTAATTTGATCACTTGAAGCATTCTTAACTTCCGAGAGTTCATTGTAAAATTCTACGAAATCTTTATTAGTTTTGAAAATCCTTACTCTTGCATTTCTCGAATAAATCTGTGCTTCAAATAGTACTGTCCCATACTCAAAAACATGGGATGATAATCCACTCTCATCTTTTCGTACTTCAACAGTACGATACAATCTCCTTAAAGGATCTGGAGATTCCCTATCTGGATATCCAACAAATCTAAGCAACTTGTATGGGGTATTTGAATTACCATAATGCATAACTAATATATCGTTTGGTACTAATCTAGCTCCATCAAATTCTTCAGTATCTTTTAAAACATCTTTTAAAACCCTGAACTCTACATCACTTGCCTTTTCATTAAAGTGTAGAAAATCATCACCAGGAAATTGAAAAAGTGGCTCATAATTGTATTTATTGCTTATTAATATTCTAACTTCAGATATCCCCAAAGAATATAGAGCTCGGCGTCTTGCTAATACTTGCGCTTTGTATTCCGAATTTACTTTGTCACGAGCTCTTATACTTACTATTTCAGCATTATAAGTGATAGCAGAGCTAGTTGGATTGTAATCTCCAATGGATGAAAGATTATAAAAATTCGAACGCAAAAAATCGGCACGTTTCGTAATTGATTTACCATTAGGGTCAGTATAACAATACTCAATAGGATCCCCATTTAAAGTTGTGATTTTATCAATTCTACAAATAAACGCTTTTAGTCCAGAGATATCGTAATTTGGATCTTCGTCATTACGAAGTGAAAGCTTAGAAAATTCACTAGCTTTAATTACATAATCACCATCATAAAAAGTAGTTAGCCTCCCGTAATTTTCCGAAGTCACAATAATAGCTAGTAAGGATGTTTCAAGCATCCTTTCCTCTGGTCTGGGAGTTATAATAAGATTTTTAAGAGTAGTATCTATTGCAGTAGCTTCAGCTTCCATAAGTGGAGTAACCATATGATTGATATTAAGAATTAAATATTTGTTAATAGTAATCCTAACTTTATAAATTGGAGCGATTATAGCACAAATTACTATTTACGCATTATTTATCCTGAAAAACATATTTAACATTGCCAGAGTAAGAGACAGGGAAATATTAACTAACTTTACAGACATGTTAATAAATATACTCTAATACTAAATTATAAAATATAGATTTTAACTAATAGCATGTTAGTAAGGTAAACTTCATTAAATATGTTTTTAAAATTGATTAAGAGAGTGACAAAAAGATTATACTCAGTACTTTTAATTTTCTTACAAGTAATTTTAGGAGTGCATTTTATGTATGAAGGTGATTTCTACCTATCTAGTTTAAATTAGTAAACAAATTATATTACTTTTGAATAGTCTGGTTAGTAAAAGTAGTTTAATTTATTATAAGAAAAAATAAAACGATATTAGGATTAAAAAGCAGATTATATTTTAATAGACATTTTTCAATTAAAATTGGTTGAAATATCATTCTTAATCGTAAATTATATTTTTTTATTCAAATAGATGAGATAAGTTACCTTAAATAAGTTAAGCTTGCTTATAACTCATTTAAACTCGATTCACTAGAAAGTGCTGTGCCAGAAGGATTGTCAGTCCCCCCTAGCTCTCTAACAACTTTTTCAGCCAGTTTATCTGAAGAATGTAAGTACTTAGTTGTAGTAGTTAGAGATTCATGGCCTAGTAGTGTTTGTAGTGCCACAACATTAGCGCCTTTTTCTGCTAGAAAAGTTGCAAATCCATGCCTTAGACTATGTGCTGATGTTCTTACATTGATACCTAGAAGTCTTCTATATTGAACTATCTTCATTTGGAAGTAGTTATTAGATACTCGTATATTCAAAGGCTCTTTTAAGACCTTTCTAGTGCCTGTTTTAGGTATGAACAATGCAGGTAGTTCCGAATTTCTTATTTCCAAGTATTTCTCAATATGTTCTTTACATCTAGGTAGTATGTATATATATCTTTGCTTCTTTCCCTTACCACTTATATATATCTTGTCATTGACAATGAACTTACCTGAAGCCTTATCCATATATCCAATCTGATCCATGTTGAGACTACAAGCCTCAGATATTCTCATACCAGTTGAGAATAACAGTTCTAAGAATAATCTGTTACGGCACTTAATAAATTCATCCTTTTCGAATATCGTTGGATACTCAACTAATCTGAAGATATCTGCCTCATCTGCAAGTAAAGAAACTTTCTTTTCTTTCTTAACAAAGTCTATTTTATCAGGTGGTAATGGGCTTTCCAGATCATTGATAACTAAGAACCTTAGATATGACCTTATAGCTGATAACATTCTATTCACGGATTTGCTTGATAAACCTGGCTTTGAGTTAGATATTGTATGAACTCTTATCGTCCCATTAACTTCATCTTCAAAAAGCTTCAAATGCCCAGGCCCCATAAGGATTGCCTTAAAGTTATTGATAGTAAGTCGATTTATTGTCATAAAATCAAGCTTGTTTAACATTAGGAATCTTTCAAAGGCATTAATGTCTCTTTTATAGCTAGATAAGGTCTTTTCGCTATAATTATTGCTTAAAAGACTATTATAAAACTCTTCTTTGTTATTAAGTATATTTGACATGATTTAAGTAGGTGAGTGCTAATTTTGACAAAACCCCCAATTTACCTATATTTAGCCATTTTATTGAAATCTCAGGCTAAGAGAAATAAATAGAATATTGAGAGAAAATATTAGTCAAAAATAACTTAATAATTAAATAAATAATATAAAAAAGAACCTTAAAACAGTATTAATAGAATATTATAAATATATGACAAAAGCCATATACCCTTCGCTTCTTATACCGCAAACGGCATATAAGAGTGATTATACTCGATAATATATTCCTGTCAATACCTCTCTCTTTTGCTAAAAGAGCATATATTCAATTATCCTTTAATAACAGTATTATTCAGTACATTTATTCAAATACTTCTACTTTCATAGGGATTAGTTACAGATAGTTATGCAGGAGTGAAGTAAAAAGGTACTACTTCCCCACCGATTGCCTAGTTATCCACAATTTGAGATGTTTCACATGTTGTAATTATTACATCAATACAAGAATAACTATAAGATAATGACCTATAGTTATATATTTATGTTTAACTTGGATTATTAGAAAGTAACAACTCCCCTCTCCCCTGCTGATTTGTAGAGCAAATAAATCATTTTTTTCTCTGATCGTAATACACTTTTAATGCGCGATCTATTTGTTTTCTTCTGTAAAGAGTTACTTTTTCTCCTTTAGGATTAACTCTTTGAACTATAATGCTTTTTAGCAGATTTTGTTTTTTTTCATCACCATCATTTATTGCACCAGCCAATGCCGCATCAATTTCTATCTTAAGTGGATTGACTATCAGTAAATCAAAATCATGTTGTGTTGCAAAACTATATTTACCTCTTATATTAAGAAAAGTGTAATAATTAATCATATCTCCATACCTAAGCCTATTATCAAGGGCATAATTGGTGAGTCCAAAAAATTTGTCGGAAGCTTTAGAATCAGTTGCACTAAACTGTGCTTTATAAATACTATCTAGAGCTGCATCTATTATTTGAGGTGAGCACAATTCTATTTCATCATAGATAGTATTTTCATCAAAAAACTTTCTCACTATATGGTCTGACTCATTTACTTTACCTAGTTCGGATGCAATCACTGGATCTAAGACCTTTCTTGGTATTCCATAAAAATATGAACACTCACGTAGAGTTCTCCAACCACTTAAATACAAAGCATCTGATCTATCTTTTATTTCTTTAAAATAATCTAATACTTTTTGCAAAATCACTGGAGAAAATCTTGTAAGATACCTTTCTCCAAACTCGGTATTAGATCTCAACATTCTGTTAACTTCTGTCTCTAACAAATCTTTGTTTTCTGGAATGGCCAAAATTTCATCAACTGCCCTTTTTAAGTATGTTAAACCAACCGTACTACTTAATTGTAATTTAGCTTTTAGTATATCTTGCATTCTGTTAATGGAAACCCAATTTTGAAAAGGGTTTATATCTCTCCCTTTAGATACTTCAAGTACCTTATCTATAGAAGTAAGAACATCAACTACTCCTTCTATATGAACCCTTTCACCTAAGCCATCACCATGAATTACTTGTTCATCTGTATCTTGGAGCTTCTCTACTAACCAATTTCGATAACTTTGAAATTCAGCCTGACCCAGAAGAATATCTCCAAATATAATTGGTGGATTATTTTCTGCCCCACTATCCATGAAATCCACTACTGTAGCTACTTTATTGGGGAAATTTGGATCATTTCGAAGAGCTCTTCCAGCTGCCTGTGTTTCTTTTACAATAGATCTGGTAGGGGCTAAATTCAATACAAACTGTGCACTAGGAAAGTCTGCACCTCTTGTCAGAGTATTAACATTACACATAAAACCTTAATTTCCCCCTTGTTAAACCTCTCATTAATTTGATCTCTTAATTCAGGACTCATTAGAGAATGTACCGCAACAGAGGTAATACCTTCATCTTGAAAGCGCTTTGCAACTTTTTCAGCATGATCAATTGAAGTACAAAAAGCTAATCCTTGTTGCCCATTTAGATACTCCTTATATATTTGTACCGCTGCACTATTTCTTACTTCTATATTCACAGCTCTATTTAGTTCTCCTGGATTGTAATCTCCAGATTCACTAACCTTAACTGAACTCAAGTCAAAGTCGGTTTTAACTATATAAGTTCGGACTGGACAAAGATAACCTGCCATAATTGCAGATAGGATACTAACTTCTGAGATTTGAGTTTTTAATAGATCTGCAGTTTTTTGGTAATCTGAGTAATCTGGAGTAGCTGTAAATCCAATCTTAACTGCATTTTTATAAGAATCTATAGTTTTTTTTCTTCTTTCTGTTAATGCTTCATGAACTTCATCAAGGATCATTAGGTCGTAAGAATCTGCTCGCAAAGTATCGAAAGAATCATAAGTAGTTATAGTAATACTTTTATTAGGTTCCCTTTTTTCACCTGAATATACAACACCTATTTTGTCTTCCAATTCTGGTGCAAATTGATTTAATCTTTCTCTAGTCTGAGTAACTAACAAAACAGTTGGCACTACTATTACTACTCTTAAATCCTTCCCATTTATCTTATGTGTAACCTCTAGGTCGGATTTGTCAAACAAAGCCTTAATTACCTGTGAAAATATCACAGTTTTACCAAAACCTGTTGGGAGTTCAATAAATCCCCTAACATCCATTTTGCTAGTTGGTCTCTCTTCTTCGGACTTTACTGGAACCACCTTTCTTTCAAAAAGAAAATCTCTGAGGTTCTCAACTACCTTTAGCTGAGCAGGCTTTAGAATTCCCCTTTCAACTGAATTACCTATGTAGTGATTTAGCCTACCATATAGGGTAAACCAGGTTTGTAAGGGTTTGACTCTTTCAATGTAAGTACCTACAGATAAGTTTTGGAGTATTGCACCTCTAAAAGCACTTATATGAAGTGCATTTCTAAATGTTGTCTCTGTAGTTTTTTGACCTTCTGTTGATACCATTTATCAATATTAATAGAGTTATATTATATCATTATAGGATACTTTGTTCAATAATACCTAGTCTGCGAGTATTTGTTTCGTTAAGTCTACGAATCGTGGGAAAGTCATGTATTATTACAACATTACCCAATCATTCTTCCATTAATTCCCCAGTCGGTTACTAGAAAACAGAAGAATAACACTAAGAATGTAATTATGGAATACTCAAAAATAACTTCTCGAGAGAATTTAGGAGAGGACTCTAATGCAACACCAAAAATGACGTAGAAACAAGTTGTAAGAAGAAGTGCTATAAATTCTGAAGATATTGGCCAAAGATTAAATGCAAGTGTAATAACGAAAAGAACTAACCCTATTGGTAATGTTAACCTTATATTTATTCTTGAAGACAAGGACATAACCCAAAGAAGCTGAAAACTTAAATAGAACATGAAAAGAAGAGTTAGTATTGTTCTAAGAACGTTACTAATATTGACGTTGTAGATGATCGTAAAGAAGAGATAATTACATATTAATGAGAATATGTACTGTGCAGTTTTGGCAGCTCTTGCAAGTGGTAAAGTATCGTTAAAACTTGCAACATTAAGAATATTTACATTAAGAACAAGTCCATATGTAAGAAGAACAATAATTATAGTTGTTATGAAGGAAAGTGTAATAGCTGTAACTCCAAATATTCCCTGGTAGAAAGTTAATCCAACAAAAAGAGAGAATAGGAACATGAATAATGCAGGAAAAAGTGGAATTATTAATATCCTAATGAAATTAAGCCTGAAAGAAACTACCCACATAATACTGAAGTAGAGAACAACAGCAATAATTAACGACACCCCTACTCTTCTTCCGAGTTCTGTAATTCCTTGAAAGTCCAATCTAAAAATACCAAATTCAAACGCGACATACACAAGTGAAGTTACTATAGTTGCTAAAATTGTTTTTATTCTTGTAGATATTTGCATTTATTTTCTCTAACAAATTATAGCAAACTTGACTGATCAAGTGAGTCAGCAGTGTAATCTAGCCCAAGATACTCATACGCCTTCTTAGTTGCAACTCTTCCCTTTGGAGTCCTTTGTAAAAAGCCAATTTGTATTAAGTATGGCTCATATACATCAGCAATTGTGTCTTCTTCTTCAGACAAAGATGCTGCAATTGTACCAAGTCCAACTGGACCTCCTTCAAAGTTAGTAATGATAACTTGAAGAATCTTTCGGTCGTTCTCATCAAGCCCTAAGTTATCTATTTGAAGTAACTTCATTGCATCTTCTAGATCTTCCTTTGTCACTTTATTATTGTACCTATAGTTAGTGAAGTCTCTAACTCTTTTTAGTAATCTTATTGCAATTCTTGCAGTTCCCCTTGATCTTTCAGCAATGAGCTTTGCATGAGTTTCATCAATTTCAACCTTAAGAATCTTTGCCTTTTGAAGAACCATCTGTTTAAGCTCATCAGTGTTATAGAAATCTAATCTCATAAGAGATCCAAATCTATCTCTAAGAGGAGCACTTACCATACCAATCTTGGTAGTTGCACCAATAATTGTAAAGTGTGGTAAATCTATTCTTACACTTTTTGCAGAAGGACCTTTCCCAAGAATAATATCTATTGCAAAATCTTCCATTGCTGGATACAGGACTTCTTCAACCACTTTACTTAATCTATGAATTTCATCAATAAACAATATATCCCCATCTTGAAGATTTGTAATAATGGAAGCCAAATCCCCTGCTCTTTCAATTGCTGGACCAGAAGTAACATGGATACTTTTCCCCATTTCATTAGCAATTACAAATGCAATACTTGTTTTACCAAGACCTGGAGGACCATGAAATATGACGTGATCAAGGGACTCATTTCTACTTTTTGCAGCATCTATCATAACACGAAGAATTTGCTTTTCTCTTTCTCTACCAATTAAATCACTAAACATTTTAGGTCTTAGCGATTTGTCTGCTTCTTTCTCATTTTCATCCTCTGGCTTTGGATTCAAAATTCTATCTGCCATATTTGATATAAATTACTAATATTTTATCTATTTCTCAGATGCTGAAGCATTAATTTGATTATTTCCTGACTAGACATCTTACCTGAATCCTTAAGTTCTTCAACCTTTTTGTAGGATTCAGAAATCTCATTAACTTTGAACCCAAGATTTTGAAGTGCTTCAAATATTTCTAGTTTATCAGTTTCATCTTGAGATATTTTACTTGATTTAGCTACTTCTGGAGCTGATTCCTCACCAACCATTGCCTGATATTTAGGATTATCCTTAAACTTTGAAGATAATTCTAAAACTATTTTTTCAAGAGTTTTAGTTCCAACCCCTTTGATCTTAACTGCCTTAAGATTGCCACTAATTATCGACTTTGTAAGTAGACTTTCTCCCACGGTCATTATTTGCATTGCAGTTTTGGGACCAACACCAGAAACTGTAATTAAATCCTCAAAAAGACAAAGTTCATTTTGGTTATCAAATCCAAATAGTCTTATTGCATCTTCTCTAACATGGGTATAGATATAGAATTCAGCAGTAGAATCAGGACTATATAGTTTACTACCAATAAACTCTATCTTGTAACCAACATCATTAACTGTAAGACAAAGATAGTCTGGATTAACGTATTTTATTTTACCTTTCAGATAACTAAACATAATATTATTATACCCTTACTACAAAACTATGTGTTAATGCTATTGCAAGAGCATCTGCAGTGTCATCGGGCTTTGGAATTTCTTTAAGATTGAGTAGCATCTTAACCATCTTTTGAACTTGCAACTTATCAGCTCTCCCGCTAGATGTTACAGCTTGCTTGACTTCAAGTGGGGTATACTCATATGTCTCTATATGCATTTTTATTGCACAAAGTAACATTGCACCCCTTGACTCTGCGACTGGAATAACTGTTTTTTGATTCTTAAAGAAGAATAGTTCCTCAATTGCAATGTGATCAGGTTTATATTTTTTAATTATGTCTTCAAGTTCGTCGTACATCATTTCAATTCTTTCTTGAACACTAAGTCCTTTAGGTGTAAGTATTGCACCGTAGTCAATAACAACTGCATTGTTAGCAAATTTGGTTTTTTCTATGATTCCCCAGCCGGTAATAGCGAGTCCACAGTCAATACCAAGTATTTTCATAACTTTTGAAGAATTAAGCTAAGTAAAAGCTCTCTATTTTACGTTATGCCAGACATTCTGAACATCATCATGTTCATCAAGTGCATCTAGTAGATTTTGAAGCTTCTCACCTTTTGCATCGTCTATTTCAATTGGATTAGAACAGACTTTTACAACCCCTGCAGATTCAATCTTGTATCCCATTGATTCAATTTCTTTGAATACACTATGTAAATCCACTTTAGTAGTTGTAATGTCAAAGCCTGGGTATGTAGAATCCCCAGTTAGCTCATCATTAGAAACAAACTCTAACTCACGTTCTTCTACATCCTCGACACCTTTAATATCTAATAAAGACATCATAATGTTATCTTTATCATCAACTCTTACAAGCTTTGATGCTCCACCAAATTTGGTAGATTTTTCAATTTTTGCAGAATACATAGTAATTTTTCCCTTTTCTGAAAATTGCCATGCAACACTATTTTGTGCACCTAGTATTGCACCACATCCTTCAACGGCTTTCTTTATCTCAGCATAGGTCCTGTTTGTATTATCTGTAAGACAATCTATAATAAAACCAATATCTCCTTGAAGGAATCCTTCATAGCTAATATTATTAAAGACAACGGCATCTTTTGCTGCACCTGTACCTTTTTCAATAGCCTTTTGAATATTATCTTTAGGCATATTTGCTGCCTTAGATTTATCTATGGCAAGTCTTAGTACAAAGTTTAAAGCTGGATCACCTCCACCTTCTCTTGCGGCAGTAGTAACCGCAGTTGCGAGTTTTGTGAAAACTGCACCTCTTTTCTGATCACTAATACCTTTGGCTCTTTTAATCTTCGCCCATTTAGAATGTCCTGACATTAGAAAAACATAACAATTTATCTTACGGATTGTATCATACAATTAGCCTATTAATCACCTCAGAAATCTCTTTTTCATTTAGAAGATCAATACATTTTTCTGGCATGTATCCTTTATTAATTTTACCAAGTAAATGGGTAGAAAATCTCTTATTTTCACTAATTACAAAGGAATTAGAGAATTCTTCTATATTAGTATTGAGAGTATTCATTACCTTTCCAAGTCTTGTGGCAGAATCATTTTCTGAAATAACCATTTTAATAGAAACATCAAATCCAATCTCAGACTTTTTTTTCTCAATAAGGGAATATTTCTGTTCGAATTTACGGTTAACGAACTTTGACTTAGGTATAGCAATCTCGTAATTACCCCATTTGTCTAGCTTTTTAGTACTCTTTGAACTATCTCTAAGCTTAACAACTGGGTAGAATACTCCAACAAATCCACCAATACAACCATCCCATCTTAAGGTTTCATCATAACCGCTTTCTAGCCCTTTTTGTAAACTAACTAATTCTTTTTTCCAAGAATTTTTCATTGGTCTAAGATTAATTTGTACAAAATCCAAATCATTGAACTTAACTTTAGGAGAATTAAATGGAAGATATGGTAAAGCAAAATCTGACTTCATCTCTAATACTATATAATCTGACTTACTCTTAAGAAGATTAGCAAGTTCCATCTTATGAAATTTCTGATTTACAGACACAGAAAGGCATTCTTTGTTTTTTTGATCTAACTCTTTATATATCTCTTTTCTTATCTTCAGAATTCTAATCCTAGCTCCCTTATATTTAATAGCTTCAATTGTGAGATATTCTTTTTCCTTAAATCTCTTTATTTGTTTTTTGTATATATCTACAATTAAATCGTTAAGATTTGCTGTTGAAGATATTTCATAACATCCATATTTTGTATGATGATACTCTCGTTTTTTTGTTAATTTCTTTAAAAG
>JBAXRR010000002.1:0-89615 GCA_037131125.1 bacterium | reverse complement strand
AGGAAAAGAAACTGTGGGGTTGTAAGTATTACTCAGAACCCTGAAGACTTTAAAGAGAATAACAACTCTAAAACTATTCTAACCCAATCTGAAACTGTATTTATCCTCAAACAATCTTTTGCATCCCTTAACTATATTTCTACAAATAGAGTATTTCCAATAAGTGAAAATGAAGAGATTGAACTTCCACTATTAGGAATAGGGGAGGCACTGTTGATAAAAGAAAATGAACATATACTTTTACAGATGGAAGTTTTTGATTACGAAAGTAATATATTATGAAAAGGTTAGAACGTAAACTTTTTACTGGTGCTACTCATTTAGCAGAAAAAGGAGCTACATTTGGGAGTGAAATTGGAGGTGGATTAGTTGGAGTTGGAATAGGTCTACTTGTTGGAGCAGTAAGTGGAGGAACTACACTTGCTCATGGATTAGATAAGGGATGGAAATTAGGAAGTGGACTAGGGCGTAAGATTGGAAAATCTGTATCTGGTACTGCTGGAAAAATACTTCGAAAAACAAAAGATCTTGGAAACTTAATTAATGATCCTTTTGATGAACTATCTAATGCATTAATTAGATTTCTAATTGGACTAATTGGACTTGGATATTTTTTTGATGAGTTAATAGCAAATAAGATAATTGAGAATAAAAAGCAAATATTGACTGTGCTTTTAGCAATCCTTCTTTCTATCTCACTATTGTTCGGGAGTTTTGTTAAATTAATATATGCATCCGTGGGGGGAGTATTAGTTCAAAATGGAGTTCTAATGGCATCAGAATACGACTTAGATGTTTTATCCTCTCTATCTCCATCTGGAAGTCCATTTGGCAAAGAAGGGTATATAAATACTCAAATAACAGCAGGATATTTAGATCAGAGTTATTATAATAATTTTGGGAAATGGCATGAAGCTATAGATATTATTCCAACATCTAATTATTATTCAACGGATAAGGCATACAAAAAAACTGGTTATACATACATTTATGCAACTTGTGATGGAGTGGGTAATGTTACATTAGATAAAGCTGGAGCTTTCATGATAGAAATCGTCTGTAGTGACCTTCTTCATAAAGTTCTGTATGTTCACGAATCTAGCTCATTTATACCTTTTAGCGCTAATTATTCTTTACGAAGAGGCCAAGCAATTGGGATTATGGGGTGTACAGGAGTATGTTATGGTGCACATGTTCATTATGCAGTGAGTATCAAGAAGATAGATGGAACATTTGAATTTACAAATCCTATTGCATATCTTTAGCTATTTGTTTAGCGAAGCTCCATATCCTTCAGGAATTGGTGTGGTTGATCCATCTGGATTTTCCCTTCCTATAAAGAGAGAGTAATCGAGTATTCCTGCAACAGTTTTATTAATAGGTCTATATGTTTCAAGTTCAGCAGCACCAAAACCAGATGTCAAAGTTGTCCCTGAAATAACCGCAGCATCTAGGGTTTTACATGAAGTTCTTTGGAATTGAGTGTCTAGATGGTTATTAGTTGGGAAATCAATTTGTGCAATAGAGTATTTCGCATTTGTGTATTCTTTATTTAAGAAACTTACAGTTAGAGACTTCATAAGTCCTCCTGAAACTGCTTCAGACGTATATACTTTATTTGCTAATGCATCAATGTCTAGTAAAAATGCTGGAGAATTATCCTCAGCTGAGCCATTAAATGCCGCTCTTATTCCAGCATCAGCAACGTCAGATGAAGAGTTATATACCTTAACTACACTTGAATCTATTATGGATCCAGTAGGATAGGTGATTACTTGGGTTGCCCCTGTTGTATTTATTGCTACCATTCCAGTATATCCTGTAGCACTATTGTCCTTAACTCCAAACATATAGTTCTGGTAAATTGTTTTTCCATTTCCTGCAACCTTTGTGTATACAAAATTGAAAAGGAGTGCATCAGAATTATTAAAAAGAAATGCTAATTTAGGACTTGAAGCTCCTACCTCCACACCTGTAAGATTAATCTTCATTTTCTTATCTTTAACTCCCGCCATTGAGAGTCCGTAACCCACTGGCATTTGAGTACAAGTTACTTGAGAATCTTGATTTTGACCTGCATAACTACACTGGAATGTGACTTTGTTATACAAATTAGATATTACAGTTGCATCTAATGCTTGTCCTTCAGTGTATTGGCAAGAAAGATTTGTATTTCCAGCTTCAAGTATTCCTGGAATACTATTTAGACCTTCTCCGGTTGTACTAGCACCGAAAACCTCACCAGTGTAAGACAATATTTTACTCATGTAACTATCTGAAAGGGAGTAGGCTCTCTCATAACTTTTTTGAGAAACAAGTCTTTTTGTGTCTGTAATGCTGGAAGCAATAATAAGTGTAACGATAATTCCAAGAACCATTACAAATAACATAATTGATACAAGGGATTGTGCTTTATTATTCACTATTTTGTTATTTGTAATCTTTATCATGGCTAATTCTTAATATATTTATGGCAGATTGCCAATTGTTTTCGTTTTAACTTCCCTAATAGAATATACAGTATTTAATTCACCAATTGCAGAGGAAAAGATTTCTTCAACTTGTGGATCATAAACTACCTTTTCTGCAGGTGCAATTAAATTATGCATGAGTATTAAATCTCTATTAAAACAAGGATCATCATCTACTCCTGTTCTTTGTGTTGCTGGTTGATTTGGTAATTTACATGGGACAAAAGTACTATTATTTATTCCAAGTTGGACAAGTCCACCATATATTCTTAATCCATCCAATACAACAGCTCCAGATGGTGTATCCTCATCTACTCTTATTTGTCCATCCGCAACTAAGAAGGCATCTATCTGATCATAGAAAGGATAGTCTGTTTTATTAGTTTGTTTATATGATTTATATGTTCCTCCGAGTATTTCAATATTTCCTCCTGAAATAATTATTAATGAACCAGCAGAATTATCTAAATCTTTTCTAATATCTGGATTAATAGTTACATTTCCACTGACAAGAATTATTGTACTTGTTCCAACGTACCAATGTGGCCATGCTGGATTGTTTCCAGCTTGAACATTAATACCTGCAGGTGCTGTAGGTCCTGGAGCAGGGGAGTAAGTTGCAGGAAGTGTACCTGGAATTGTTCCAGCAAATGTTCCACTAATTCTTAGGTATCCAGTATTAGTTCTACATCCTCCAGATGTGTTATTAACAACTGCCATAAAGGTATATACAGTTCCTGGTGTACTAAATGATGCCATATCCCATGTACCATTGGATCCTACAGTAGTAATTGATCCATCTGGAGATTGCATATATATTATTGCATTTGTTGCAGTTGTTACGTACGGTGACACTGCAATATTTTTCGAAGCAACAGCTTTAAATGTAACTCCTGGTGCCACAGTTAAGTCTTTAGAAAGTGGTGTAGCAGGAGTTGTTTGTGGATTAGGATGAAATTGCATTTCAGCAACACTTGAGGAACATCCAGCCGTTGGAATAATATATCCATTGAAATTCCCGTTTCCTTGAGAAGGTAGGGAAGTTGTTCCAGGTTGTGTAAATGAATTAATTGTTAAATTACCATCAATTGACACCACATTAGTTCCTGCTTTGTCATCACAAGGATAGTCATTTGTTGTCCCATCAACAATGTTATTCAGCATGTTTATTGGTCCAGTATCATTTGAAGCTTGATTAATCGTAGTATTTCCTACTCTCTTAATAACTCTGGATCTTCCATTAGTTGCACAAGGTACATTGATAGGATTTGTTTGATCGTTATCATCTATTGCTTTTTGAACAATATTTTTAACATATTCATAAGCTCCAGTTGCTCCTTTGAAGTAATTGGAAACCTTTGTCATTCCATGTTGGTAACTTGAGCTAGTTATATTCTTTCTACTTTGTCTATCTGTACTTCCCGAACCAGCATCTGAAATAGGGCCGGCCATATTTGCAGTAACACCAGATTGATACATATATGTACTGAGATAAGTATCTGCTGTTTCTGGACAATATGATGGTGCGTTTTGTTGGCTTAAACTACTGCTAAGGGGAACACAGCCTGAAGTTATCTGATGAATAGATTCATTTGCTGCGTAAGTCGTATTTGTTAAAGATGGTCCTTTAATATATGTGCTACCAACTCTACTTTGTAACCATGGCGAACCTACAGATATATCCTGTGGGGCAGGAGAGGATGCATTACAGAAGGAGTCTTCAGCATACCATCTACCAAATCCATTATTAGATATACTTCCGTTAACACTATCTTTCCCATTTCCAAAGGTTAAATCATAAGCTTGTGTCTGGTTAGATAGTTTTGTTAAATCTAATTCATATTGTGCTTCTCTTGTATCTGTTAATGTATTTGCAGCAAGGGATCTTGAAATGAAATATGCAGAATTAGATCCCTCATTAGTTAGATTAGATACACTAGCGAAATCGTTTGCAGGTGTAACTGCAGAAATACTTTTTATCTGATTAGCTTCTAAGTAACTCATATCCCTATGTTGAGCTAAGAATGGATAATTATCTGGAGTTACACTTGTCCCAGCCGTCTGATACTTAGTAGGAGCTATATAGTAAGCATGTGTTTTAAGTGAATGATCATCTGTTGCTACACTCTTAACATTGAACTTATTCATACTTTGAACTTCCATGGTTCTGGTAACTTTGGGAAGTGATGTATCTATCGTTTGAGATACTCTTACTGTTGCTGATGATGGATTTCCTGTATATCCATCGGTAACTGTAACATCAATATTTTTACTTCCATAAGTAATACCATCTTTAAATTTAACCTCAAAATACGCTGTGAATGTATTTTTTTGAAGATTTGGATCTTCTGTTTTGGCATATACATTTTGAAGTCTTGGGGTAACATTTGGTGTACTTGTGCTACTTGAAACAGGATCAGTATAGTTATACTGGGATACTCCATCAAAAACAGGAATACCCATTCCTAGGCTTGTATTTGGTTTATATCCTGAGCCGTTTAGCATTTGTCTAGCATAATCAGCAAGATTAGCTTGAGTAATAGCTGTATCACCAGTTGCACAAATTAATTGATAATATGTTCCTGTAACTTCTGTCGTAAGTGGGTAAAGGTCTGTACAATTAACACCCGTAGGTGGAGTATATGTACTCTTATGTTTAACTTTAAAGTATAAAATATCTGTAAACTTATCTGTAATACATGGAATTCCTGCACATAAAGAATCAGGTGTAGTTGTAATAGTATCATTATTAATAGAGGTAGTTGCTGTACTAGTTGTAATTGGGCCATTTCCTACTCTTGTGAAAGTTCCCCATTTGGGTGCAATTGGAACTCCACCACTTAATGGCCCATTTAATCTTTTTGCAATCTCATCTCTCAGTAGATTTTGTTGAGTCGCTTGCGTATCAACTGGATTATTTAGCTTGCTGCAGGTGTATGAGTATTGGTCATAAAATTCACCTCCAACTGAATCCCCAAGCTTTTCAAGATTAACCTTATTATCACAGGTTATTCCGCTTGCGGAAATCCCAGTAGTCTCAATAGGGTAACTAACACGGAAATTCATAAACATGCTCTTAACTGAAATTAATCCAGATGTCGGTACCACTGTTGCAGCTGGATTAAAATTAATTATTTCTGCTGGTTGAGTAGTAACTATTCCTGTTCCCGGATTATTATATATATCGGTATTATCATACTTTATGTTTGTAATAGACCAATGTCTATTAACATTATTTCCTGAAATGAATTCCTCTGAACTACAAGTTAATTTAAATTTAGCAGGATTGCTAACTTTGTTTGTAACACTCCTAACCATATTAACGTTACCTCCAGTTCCGTCACAAAGTCCAGTATTTTGGTTCATACTCCCTGAATTTACTTGTGTTCCATCATCTCTAGAAATTGTACATTTAACACCACAATTTCCACTACAAGTAGGATTACCTACATAATTTCCATTTTGATTACCATAAGCACATGAATTTGCTGTACAGCGATACCTTGGAGGAGGAGGAGGAGGACTTTGATGGCAACAACAACCATGATTAGCATCTCCTTGATATGAACATCCTCTTGGTGCTTGTTGATTAGATCCACCACAATTTTGACCGTTATCAACAGCTTCGTTTGAATACTTCATTCTACATTCACAGTCATTTCTGTTTCCAACTATCCAGTCACAAGGTGGATCACCCGGAGCCACATAAGGTGGAGTGGTTGAAGTATCTGCTGGACAACTTGCTAAGCAATTACCCCAACTGGTATAACCATTATCTGCACATACAATATTTCCTGTACATTTATTATTATTGCAACCATATGACCATACATAACTACTACATGCGGGAGGGCAAGAGCTTCCTCCAATTGTTCCAGTTGAAGATAATTCCTCATCAGCATTACATTGATTATATAGCTCAGGATCTCCACATGATCCATTACAATTAACTGTGGCAGTTACTCCTCTGGTATTACAAATATACCTCTCCCCATAAATAGTTGTGCAGTATTTAACACAAATACCCCGACATATCATTGCAGATACTTCCTTTGGCTGAAATAGCACTAAGTAGAATGAGGTTATGAAAAACAATAACAGAAATAACCTAAATATTTTTGTCCTAATATTGGTAGCAGTTAGCATAATAATACAATAATAATATTGTCACGGGCGACTAGGAACTGAATATATTATTACCTAATGTTTGAATAACTGCAAGTGGTAGTTTTACTAGTGAATTTGTGTAACCTGAATTTATCTCATACTCTCTAAGAGAACCTTTGCAGTCATATTACTTGGATCCTCTGTCTCTGGTAAACTTGCTGTAAGATTACCTAAAATTGATACATAAGCAGGAAGTGGTTCCTTTTGAGCTCTTATTTTTGCCGAAAGCTCTCCAGAATCTTCAATATATGGTGAAGTGTCAACGGAAAATATTTCTCCTGTTTCACTATCCGTGAAGGAAATCCTCCTACTATTAATACCAAGATCTCCCATTATTGTAGAATTATCTAAACCAGATGCTCTCATTTTCAGCTCTTCCACTGTTATGTTTTTAATTCCCAAAACCGTTGCGTTATTTTTTAAAAAATTTACATAGTCAGTAATCTGAGTTTCTGAATTTTCAGTAAGTTGCTCACCAAAAAAAATACCTGTCATTCTACCAACTTCTGGATACTCACTAGTATTTAATTCTATTACCCTATTTCTTTCCTCATTTACTCCCCAGTAAGGTCTCATTAGAGTTCTTGCAAAAATTATCATATTATTTGTGAAAGTAAAGCTTGGTTTTGCTGCTTCTTTTTTAATTTTTGCAGCAATTTTTGCTTCATCGAGTTTTCCTGCTAGGAACATAATTCTATCAATTAATTTTTTTTCTTTATTTTCTTCAGAAGCAACCAATATTCTGCCATTGAAAAGCACATTTCCCCCCCTAAATGAATATGGGGCAACAGTGATCTCTTCATTTTTTTCACCCAATTTTATTTTGAATGTATTAACTTTGTTATCTATACTCAATTTTAATACTAGAGTATTTGTTGCTTCTTTTGTCACACTAGCTACTTCGAATTTTAAAATATTTGTTCCTGAAATTGTAATACTTTTTTCAATTTCACCATTAATCCCTTTTATACTAATAAGATTCGTATCTTTATTGAATTGTATTCCGTCACTAACCTTAACTTTTTCAACAATTGGGGTAGGTGATGGTTCAACAGTTGGTGGTAATGTTGCAGTAGGTAATGCTGTTTTAGTTGGTTCAGGTGTATTGGTAGGTTCAACTGTAGGAAGCACTGCTGCTATAGTAGCTATTTGTTCTGGTTTCTCTGTTGGTTTTACCTCTAATACTTTATTTGGTTCAGAATTTTCTGTAACACTTGCAGCTGAAATTGGGGGTAACTTTATAAAACCTGAACTAATTGCAAAAATTGCTACACTAACAACAGATCCTAATACTGTAGCACTACCTGCAACTCTTGCTTTAACTTTATTTTCAACAGTTAATTTTCCTTGTCTTATCGCTAGTCCAATATCATAAAGGAGGGTATTTGCAATGGTTCTTATCTTTGAAGTTGTATTTAATGTTTCTGATGTATCTGGGGACAAACCTCTTCCGCCTATTCTAGTTAGAGGAGAAGCTTTGTGTGTATGATCTAAGAATGCCATGTTTTATATGACTCTAAACTTATAGTGTATTTATTATATCACTAAGTCCCATAGTCATCAAAATTAATTCGGAGGGTGAGAGATTCGAACTCTCGCTACGGATTGCTCCGTACTAAGGGTTTAGCAAACCCTCCCCTTCAGCCACTTGGGTAACCCTCCAAATCTTTGATCTCTAGTATTCTATCAAAAATACGGTGGGTATTACTACTAAGTTGAAAAAGGGGAATTCTTGCTATTCGGTATCGTTAATATTCAGTTGTTAAAGATCAAGAGTACTTATTCATTAGTATCAGATATTTAACAAGGTGACAAGTACTTAGTTACTACTGTGTTACTCCCTTTGCATAGGAAGCTAATATCCAGCCTTTTGTTCCTCCTACATCTATTTGTAACCATCCATCCTGTCTTGTATATACAATGTATCTTTCACCTGGAAATACCTTTGTAATTACATTTGTACCATTAGGTACATCTCTTACATTTAATTTACCATTTTCTGTAGATTTAATTTCCACTATGTCCATCCCTGCCATTGTTGAATTAACTTCTACTTTAAAGTTAGTTCCAGCTATTTTAATTCCAGATTTGTTCGTAAGTATGAAACTTTGTGTTAGTTTCCCACCTTTAAGTGGTACTTTAACTTTGAATATTAAGTCTTTAACTTCTTTGTCTAGGATAATGTCATCATCTTTTAGTAGTTGAACTCTAGATAAAGAATTCCAAAAATCACTTCCTGCATAAAATTCACTCTTACTGTCAAAAGGAGTATCTGTTACTGCAAATAGAGAGTTATCTCCTCTTCCATATACATTAAATCCTGAATTGTTAGTTATGTTCATTTTTACATCTATTAGGTCACCCGGCTTAACGTTAGTACTAGACAGGGATGTGCCTTTTAGAGATAACTGTAATGTCCTATTAGCCTGTTTTAGTTTTAGAGTTGTTGCATCCACTAATGCACTAAATTCTGGTAATGGATTACTTAATGAAACTAGACTCATTTTTACAGATTTATCTTTAACACTTAAATCTACTTTTAATTCTTTAATATCAATCTTTTTTATTGAATATTTTTCAGATAAGGAAATTATGAATGTTTCAAGTTTTGCATAACTTTCTGCATTTAATCCAATATTGGATGAAGTCGTTAGTAGTGGAATATTAATTGCACCATCTCCTCCGAGGATATCAAAAGAGCGTTCTTCTTTTTGTTTTGCACCTTCCAATATTGTTCCATCTTGGCATGCTAGATATGCAAATGGAATATCTTTTGTTCCAAGCCTTGTGGTGAAATAGTAGTAAAGAGAACTTGCCCAGTCTTTACAATCACTTCGTATTTGAAGTGAGTTAGTATCCATTACAACTAAGTTTAGTTTACTAATTTCTCCAAATTTCTTTTCTTCTTGGTAAAGAGATTCATCTACATTCCAGTTTGCTCTCGTAAGAACATCTAAGGCTTGGGCAAATGTAGGAGTTATAGTTAAAGAAAAAATAATAAAAGAGATTAAAGATAAGCCTAAAATCCCTTGAATTTTTTGTCTTAGAAGGTTCATCGTTATAGAAAATATGTATATTACAATATACAGAATATGTATGGAGTCTACAATACCAAACATACGGAAATATCTTGTTTCAATTTTTTACCTTTTCTCTAATTATTTCTTCAAAAGGTAACCTATTTATCATATTTTCTATCTGTTCATCTGATACAGTTTTAGAATAGTGAATTTGATTCATTTCTTCCTTTTTTTGTGTTCCAACAATTAACCAATTATGAAGAATGTTTTGTTTGATGATTGTTTTTCGTATTTCCTTGAGAGCAATATATCCTGTAATTTCTTCTAAATCTATTGAATATTTCTCTAGTATCAGGAAAAGATCATAAAAATCTCTGTATCTAGCTCTTTCGCTCATGGCTCTTATTTTTTCCGCACAGACTTCTCTGATGTCCATAACATTAACTTCGAAATCTAATCCCCAGACATTAGAGTATTTAATTTTTTTTGGAGGTAATAGTACGTTTTGTAAGAAATCTATCTCTATTTTTAATGAGTTAGGTTGAATTAATGGACCTGAGTATTGCAATTTCTCGATTTTTATTGTTGCATTTGAGATATATTCCTTTTTTATTTTGAAATAGCTTATGTCTTTAAAAATACTTTTAACATTATCTAGTGTTAGAGTATTTTGATTTGATGAAAAATCCAAATCTTCGGAAAAGCGATGTTGTTCTAAATAGCAATGATGGAGTGCTGTGCCACCTTTAAATATTAGTATTTTTCCAAGGTTCGAATTAGAAATAGTTAACATTGCCAAACTTAAGAAGTAATCCTTCTCTGCAATGTGCAGTGGATATTTCAGACTTTTGCGATTAATGATTTCTAATTGTTGTCTTGTGAGAAGTTGAAAGCTCATTTTGAATGGTATTTATCAAAATATGGATTGTAATATATTCTCCATTTAGCATTAAATTTAGTATCATCTGGTAACATTTCACTATAATTTCTTAAATTTCTAACTTTTGCATATAACCTATCTGAATTAATGCCAATAAGGTCAAAAATTAATCCGAATGATCTAATTATGGTTAATGGAAACACCTCTAGATATTGACTCATTAGCTTAAAGTCCAAATCCTTTTTGTTTTCATTTAATTTTTCTATTACAAAATCAATAGAGTATTGGCTTTTGTGAAAGTTTATTATATCTATTAATGCTTTTTCTGGTGTAGCAATATGTGCAATTCTATTATCAATACTAATATCTTTCCAACCAAAGTAATATTTTGGTTTGGTATTAATATATGAATACGTTGTTGAACTAAGTGTCAAAGCCTTATATTTTTTTAAAGAAATTGAAACTGTTATTTCAGTAAGTTGATCAAACATTCCATATTTTTGTAACGCAGATTCAAATGAAACATATGACTCGGGGACAATTAAATTAGCTACTAAGTATGGAGATATTGCGAGGAATCCACGTGAACTCAAATCGGAAATTGCATAAAGACCTTGTTTAATTCGAATTAACCAACCATTTTCAACAAGCTTTGTAATAATATTTTTTGTTTGTTTGTATTCACCAGTTAACTGGGCTTGTGTGTGTACTTGTTCAGTTGAAACAATTTGCCCGTATGTCACTAACAATTTTTCAAGTAAATCGCTTTGTTTTGTCGAAAGAATGGTGTTTTTCATGTACTCAAATTCATCAATAACGCTGAATTACTATCCTCAGAATATACCAGAAAAATGCAACTGTCAATAGATTATTGCAAATTTCTAAATTCTCAAAGCATTAGTCCGATATTTAGAAAATCCTGTTTAACTAGTATTATTTGAGGCTATCTGAATATATTTACTAGAAGTATGTTTTCCCAACCCCCCAGTATACTTGACGGTTAGGCTATCAAACCTCCCAGTATACATGACGGTTAATAATTGAAAAACATATCCTTTCAGGAAATTAATCTCTATTTAACAATCATAACGACGACACTTGTGGCATCTATTTCTCCTTTTTTAAATTTGTAATCCAAATCTGCAAGTAGTGCATATTTGTTCTTTAAGTATTCAATATTGAAGTTACTACTCCTTGCATAAAGTTTCTTAAACACAAAAGGATGCATTGGAATTTGAGATGCAATTTCTACTTGAGCAAGTCCTTTTTCTTGAAGTAACTTTATTTGTAAAAGAGTACTTAAGTTACTTGTAAGGTTTGCCATTAAAGAAGGATAGTTCTTGTAGTCTTCAAATAGCTTTTCTGAAAGCTTTTGCATCTTTATATATTTAGAATGAAATTCATGTGAATTATCTTTGTTATCTCCAAGAGATAATATATCTAGTATTACATCGAGTAGTTCAAAAATATTATGTTCTGCAGATTCACTTAAATATTTAGAAATATCTTCTTCAGTTAGTTTAGTAATTTTCAAACTAGATAATTTATTTATCTCATGTGCTATCACATTCGTATCTTCACCAACTCTAAGAGTTAGCATAAAGGCTTCATTACTTCCTATAACTATATCTTTCAAATTTCCATATTTAATAATCCAATTAGTTAGATCTCTGTATGTAAGTTTAGGAAATTCTTCAACAGTGAACTTCTTAACAATGTATTTGTAAAGAACTGTTCTTTTATCTGCGTTCTTATCTTCCCAAAGTACAATTGTGTTATCTCCTGTATCTTTCTCATTGGATTCTAAATACTTAAGAAATGAGTCCAAAGTATTTTTATTTGAATTTTGAAATAGTCGTCTTATTACCACAGCCTTCTTTTCACCAAAGAGTGAAATGTCAAAATCTAAGTGCATATCTGAAATATTCTTTGCAGTGTCCCCATCTATTTTTTCAATCTTTGAAAATGTTTTAGAGAGTGTGTTTACATACGACTTTAGTTTAGCCTCGCTGTCGAAATTGTTTTCTCCATGAAGAAGAATTAGTTTCATTTTCTAATAAGCCTTAATAGAGCATAATCGGAGTACATATCTATTTTTTCAATAGTGAATTTTGAATCTTTAGGAAGTAACATTTGTCCCAAGTATTCGTTAATTTTTTCAAAATTGAAGTTTTCTAATCCTAAATTAAATGTCTTTAAACTAGATCTTAGTCCATCTGGAGAAACCTCGAATGGCCCTAAGTTAGCAGATTTGAGCTGTAGTTGTCCATTAGCTGGATTTTCTAAAGTAATTTTTATCCAAGGCGAATCCTGATATTTTTTACTTCTTACAAAAACCTTAACACCTCTATCTAGAAATTCAGTTTTTGCAGTTATATCAATGCCAAAATCTGTATTTTGAAGATAAGAATTAAATTCATCTTTATTAATTCTCACTTGTTCTACAACATTACTCGAAGAAGATAGTGCTTCTATAGCATTTAAAAACTCTGGTTTTATATATTGTGGGGTAGAAGCTGGAAGATCTGCTGGTTCATATTGTTTAGCAAAAACTGAAAGTGCAAATGTTAATGCTTTCTCTTTGTAGTCAGGAACGGTGGCTATTAATATGATTCCTACAACTAGAAGGGCCATAAATAGTCCACAACCAGTAGATAGACAACTTTTAATGCTAAATCCACCACCTTCTCGAAGAATAATTTTCTCTCTCTCTATGAGTATTGTTTGTGGGATCTCCCTTTTAGATTTGTCTTTTTTATCTTCTTCTTGTTCTTTCACTTTATCTTGTGATTATATATTTTCTAAATCTCTCATAATATCTTTTGAATATATCTGCTTCTTCTATTTTGAATAATATACTAAGCCCTACATAAAGAAGTCCTCCGAATAGTATTGTACCTCCTGTAAGAAGAATGACTCCGGAAACTTTTGCAGTATTTAATGTACTTTCCCAAAACTTAGTAATTATATACATGAAGCTAAACATACTTATTCCAACAGATGTTTTTGCGATAATCTTTAACCAGAAGTCATGGAATGTAAGTTTAAATAGTTTTACATTAATGGCTATCATGAAGAAAATGAAGGCGATTATATTTGTAATTGAGGAGCTTAATGCCAATCCTCCAACAGCCGCAATACCTACAGACGAGGCATTATATTTAAAGAAATCTAAATTTATTGTTAAATCTAGGATAGAAAGAGTGTCAAAATGTTTTAAATATTGCGTGAATGCTAAACCTGTTCCCATACCAAATATTACAATGAAGGCACCAATTAGTAGTGGAATCCAAGTGTTATGTGCAGAGAAAAATAGTCTGTTATGTAATGTATTTAATACTTCTGGGACAAGCCCAATGGAGTAGAAGAGTATCATCCAGGCAATAAGAAGGGTAGCATCCCATGAGAAGTTACCATTTGGATAAAGTCCATACATAATACGAACAAGTGGAACACGAAGAACTATAAATATTGCAGTTATCGGAATCACTAAGAATAGTATTTGGTTAAATACTTTTGTGAATAGATCTCTTGCACTGTTTTTATCATTTGCTGCAAAATGTTCTGCAAGTTTAGGAAATGCTACTACAGAAAAGCTATATGCAACAAGTGAAAATGGAATACTCATAATGGATATTGAGAGAGCATATGCTGAAAGTGAACCTTGAATAAGTCTTAGTGCAATTACTTTATCAAAGGCTACCGCAAACTGATCTGCTGCTAATGTAAGTGTTCTTGGAATTCCTAAAACAGCCATTTTTCTTACTGCTGCATTTTTAAAATCTAAGATTGGATAATACTTAATTCCAACTGCTCTAATTGCGGGAAGTTGAATAAGGATATGAAAGATACATCCAAGATAGATACCTATAACAAGTCCCCATAATTTATATTCATTTGGAAGAAGTGGAATTATTAAGATAGCTCCAATTAACTGTCCAATGTTATATAGAATTCCAGCAATTTGTGGAATTATAAATCTCTGCATTGTCTGAAGACCAACTCCAATAAAACTGCTTACTCCAAGAAGTATTTGGGAGAAGAGAAGTACTCTAGTCATAATTACAATTCTAGAGATTTCTCCTGGTGTAAAGGGATCTATTGGATTTGCAAAGTTCTGAATAATCCAAGGAATTATTTGTCCTGCAAATATGGATACAACAATAGTAATTGCTGTAAATAGAAGTAAACTCCCATTAAGTCCTAGAGATAAAGTCTTTTCAAATTCTTCGAATCCTTTTACTTTCTTTACTTGTGCAAGTATAGGTATAACTGCTGCAGATAATGCGCCTACTAAAAATACATTAGAGAGCATTTCTGGAAGGGTATTAGCAGCAAAGAAGATATCGAGCTCTCTATTAACTCCGATCTTGTTTGCCATCAAAGCCTTAACAGCAAGTCCTGCAACTTTTGCAAGTAAAGTTATACCCATTAATATAACACTTACTTTAAGTGTGCTTTGTGGCTCAGATGTGAATATTGTTTTGGTAAAATCAATGGCCTTTCTAACCAAAATATATCTCCTTGTATTTAATTAATAACCTAAGCTTTCTCTTCTACTGGCTTTACACCATTTTCAGCATCCTTTTTCTTAGCTTGCTTAATAGACAACTTGACTCTACCTTGTTCATCTATACCAACAACTAATACTCTTACTCTGTCTCCTTCCTTTATTACCTTACTGATGTCCTTAATGAAAGTATCTGAGATTTCAGAAACATGTACGAGTCCTGAGAATGCCCCAAGATCAACGAATGCTCCGTATTCTTTAATACTATCTATAATACCATCATATACCTTTCCAACTTCAGGTTCTGCAACAATATTGTCTATCATTCCAAGTGCCTTTTCTAGACTATCCTTAGACACTGCAGTAACAAATACTGTACCGTCATCTTTTATGTCTATATCAGCACCTGACTCTGCAATAATTGCTTTGATATTCTTTCCACCTGGACCAATTAATTCTCCAATCTTATCTTGTTTAATCTTTAGAGATTGTACCTTTGGAGCAAACTCACTTAGCTCTGCCCTTGGTTTATCTATAACTGCAGTCATCTTTGAAAGTAACTCAAGTCTTTTAACTCCAGCTACCTTTAAAGCTTCTTTAAGAATAGAAACCTTAACACCTTTAAGTTTGTTATCCATTTGAATTGCAGTAACTCCATTAACACTTCCTGCAACTTTGAAGTCCATATCACCAAAGAAGTCTTCTTTATCTGCCATATCTACAACTAATTTGTATTCATCTTGTGTTTCTCCAGTAACAAGTCCAATTGCAATACCTGCAACAGGTGCTTTTATTGGAACTCCTGCTTCCATTAAAGCAAGTGTTGAACCACAAGTTGAAGCCATAGAAGAAGATCCAGATTGAGAAAGAACTTCACTTACAACTCTAATTGTATAAGGGAATTCTTCTTGAGATGGAACAACATACTTTAAGGCTTTTTCTGCTAAAGCTCCGTGTCCAATTTCTCTTCCACCTGGGTTATATGAATATCTTCCTGGCTCTCCTAGAGAGTAAGAAGGTCCATTATAATGGTGCATGTAATGCTTTATTTCTTCTCCTTCAAAACTATCTAATGTTTGAGCAAGTCTAGATGATCCTAAAGTTGCAATAGATAAAGCTTGGGTTACACCTCGAGTAAATAGAGCAGAACCATGAACTCTAGGTAATACTCCAACTTGAATATCTATTTCTCTAATCTCATCCATAGCTCTTCCACTTAATCTCTTACTTTCAGTTAAAATACCTTTTCTCATAATCTTTTTAGCAAACTTGTACATACAAGCAGCAATATCTGCTTCTGAAACTTTATCTTTAAACTTTTCTACAAGTTCAGCTTTAACTAAAGCCATTTTCTCGTCATATAGTTTGTCATGTGTTCCATACATTGCATCTACAAATTTATCATTATAGTTAGCAATTAATTCTTTCATTACTTCTTCATTTGGAACTATTGGCTCATATGACATCTTTTCCTTCTTAACCTTTTCAATAAATCCCTTTTGGAAGGATACATATTTATCAAATTCAGAAGCTGCCATATCAAATGCTTTATCCATTTCTTCATTTGGAACTTGGTTTCCACCAACTTCAATCATGGTAACTAGGTCAGAGTATCCACTGAATACTAAATCAAGTTCAGATGTTTCCATACTTGAAACTGTTGGATTTACCATTAATGCTCCATCAATCTTTCCAACTCGAACACCTGCAACAGGACCATCGAATGGAACTTTAGAAGTACTTAAAGCTGCAGAAGCAGCATTAATTCCAAGTAAAAGTGCGTCATTCTTATCATCATAGGATAATACTGTGACTATTAATTGAACCTCATTCTTGTATCCTTCTGGGAAAAGTGGTCTTACAGATCTATCTATTGCTCTTCTTTTTAGAACAGCTTCATCTGTAGGAAATCTCTCTCTTTTAACGAATCTTGAAGATGAAATTCTTCCTCCTGCGTAGTATTTTTCGACGAACTCGACCGTTAGAGGAAAATAGTCGAGGGAAGATGGTTTATCGGAAACCGTTACGGTTGCTAGAACTACTGTATCTCCTGCTCTAGCAACTACTGCAGAATCGGCTCTACGAGCCATAATACCTGTTTCCAGGCTGTAATGAGTGCCGTCAATGTCGGCCTCATGCTTTACATGGTTATTGAATAACATGTAGGGAATTTCGCAACACCTTGGTAGTTTTAACTACAAATTGCTAAGACCTTTGAAGTCCCAATAATCTGTAATTAAAAAACTACCTTTAGCGCGAAATATAAAATATAAACTAATGCATTTTAACAGAAAAGAGGAATTATGAAAAACTCAATCACTGTTAGTTTTTTTCTTTCCTTTGTTTCCGAAAAATTCAGATGGAGTTTTACTTGAAGCCCCAAGTGTCATGTTTTGTGCATTTCTAAACCCTTCTGAATCTACACTGCTGGTATCATCAGGTTCGTCAGTAATTTGGTAAATGCTTTGGGATGGTGTTTTCTTTCCTCTTAAGAACGATAATACTACATCTCTAAATGTTGTTCTTCTTTCCTCATTTGGAACAGCTCTAATACCTTCTCCATTATCTACAGCTTGTATGTTTAATACTCTTTGTAGCAATGTTCTTTGTACTTTTGGATCATTATTTCCAGATTGTGCTTCCATTTTCTTAGTAGTGAAATATAAAATATCTACATATGTAATAGTTAAGACTTGGTTTCATCATTAGAAATCGCAAGTAGTTAACTAATAATGTAAGTAAGGATTGTACTAGAATCTTAAATATTTTCAAAATTCAATATTAAAGTACTACTACTTTTTCACCTGTTACTGTTACTTGGAAGTAATCTGTGTTTGAAGTTGTAAGTGAATCCATAAGAGTGTTTAGTACTTTAACTTCTTTGTTCATATCTGTTGTGTCATCAATTTTTATTATTTTGTCGTTATATAGAATGATTATTCTTCCAAATTCATTGAATAAGACTAATTCTGGTTTGAAGTTAAGGCTTTTATTTAAAGTCTCATAATTTTTAATATCCTCAAGTGTCTTATCTTGATCTACTTCGTCTAATAAACTTAACTGTTCTAGATTGTATGCATTGTTTGCTTTAGCTTTATCTAAGTAAATACTTTTTGCCTCAGTGTATGCATCTTTATGTAATCTTTTAAGTTCCGTAATTCTATAAGTAATAAGTTTTTTTTCAAAATCGTCTAACTTCTTAGTTCTGTCTTTTTCATCTTTAATAAGAAGAATGGTGTTTTTGGCTAGTGCCTGATCAGGTGTCATCGGGATATCTTCAAGGTTAAGTCTTCCACTTAATAGTTTGTAAGATATATCTGTCAGAGATAACTTAGTATTGTTAAGTTCATTTCTTACTTCATTGTAGTTACTATCCCAGATTGAGTTATGTGAAGTAGAAACAATAAGATATTTAATATCTTTTTCTTTAATACTTACATTTATTTTGTCTGGAAGTATCTTTTCAACTTTAACTGTATCTATGAGATCAAATAACTGTGAAAGTCTTTTCTCAATTTGAGAAGGAAATATAATAAAGAAGTTCTGTCCTATGTTTGGATCAAGGAGTGTCTTTATCTCATTAGTTTGAATGTACTTAGTAGGTGAGATGTTAATAGTTTTAATAACAAGTTTTTCTCTATTAACATAAACATATCCAACAGATCCAAGGATTATAAGTATGAGAAGAATAGGTGCTAACACTTGAAGTCTAAAAATATTTCTAAGTGAAAATTTCCTCTGAGCTGGATTTCTTTTGAATGTGTTCCTTTCTGGAACTACATATTTAACTACTCTGATCTCTTCTTTAAGATTAGGTTTACCTCTTTTTACTTGTTTCCAGTTTCTAAATCTCATATGAGTTAGATTGAAGTCTCGAGCTAAATTGATTAGTATATATTCTAATCACAATTCAAAAAAATATACATTGTTTAATCTCTCTTTTTTAAAAAATAAACCAAAGGATAAAGATCCTTTTTCTGAAAATACCATCGCACTTGATGTAGGTACAGAATATGTTAAATCTGCAATCTTCTCAATAACAAATGGACAGGTGCATATAAAGGGGTATTCCAAAGCCAAACAACAAACAGATGCTATGAAGGGTGCCATGATAGTTGATCTACAAAATGTAATCGAAAATTGTGACCTTGCAATTGGAGAAGCTTTATCTAGTGTAGATAAGTCAGAAGCACTTCCTACAAAAGTAATTCTCGGAATAGCGGGAGAACTTGTTTATGGAATTACAGTTATGTCGAGCTTTGAAAGAGATCACCCTGAAATTAAGATTGATCAAAAAGAATTAGACGATGTTATCGCAGATGTTCGTAAGAATTCATTTCCACAAGCTAAGGAACAAATAGTAAAAGATATGGGGATGGAGAATATGAATATTGAAGAAATAGATAGTGTTATTAATGATACATTCATAGATGGGTTTAGAGTGAATAATCCAATAGGGTTTGTAGGAAAGAATGTTTCATTTAGAGTTTTCTCTACATTTTCACCATCTGTTCACTTAACTTCACTTAAAACAATTGCAAAGGCTCTTGATCTTTCAATATCTGCAATTGTCGTGGAGCCTTATGCAATAGCCAGAGCATTCAGAGGTGCGAAGTCAGATAAATTTAGTGCAGTATTTGTAGACATTGGGGGAGGAACAACAGATTTAGCACTTGTTGAATCTGGTGGAGTTATTGGTACTAAGATGTTTGCACTTGGAGGAAGAGTGTTTACAAAAAGAGTAGAGCAAGTTTTGGGTCAACAATATGAAATAGCTGAGGAAAAGAAGATTCTTTATTCAGAAGATAAACTTGAACCTGTAGAGAAAATTAAAATAGGAAAGGCCATGATAAGAGATGCTAAAACTTTAGTTAGAGGTATTCATCTTTCTTTAGAAGATTTTGAAGATATTGAGAATTATCCATCTCAGATTTTACTTTGTGGTGGAGGAAGTTTACTTCCTGAAATTAAAACAGAAATATTAAATTATCCGTGGTTACAAGAATTGCCTTTTGCTAGATTTCCTAAAGTAGATTTTATTAAACCAGATATGTTGTCAGACATAATAGATGAGACGGGAAAGGCTAATCATGTTACAGATGTTGCAGCTCTCTCGCTTGCTAGAATGGCACTTGAGATAAAGAATAAATAATATGATACAAAAGATAACAGAACCTGAAAAAATATTTGTTGAACTAGATGACGAAATAACCTTTGTTGCTGAGAAGGTTAGAAATGCTTTATCTGAAAGAGTTGTTCTAATTATCCCAGATAACGCTATGCTTCTATCTAGTCTTATTAGTATAAAGATCCTATATAAAGAACTTCTTGTTACAGACAAGGCATCTGTATTTATTGTCAAAGACGAACATGGCTTCTCCATGATAAAAAAGCTTAATCTCGAAGTTGTAAAAAATGCCAATGAAATAACTGAAAATATGTGGCAGTCTGCGAGAATGAAAATAGATGAAGCACTAAGAGAGCAAAGTAAGAAAAAATCTGATCTTCTTGAAAAAAGAAATCTTCAAAAGAGCGAAATTGAGGAGAAGGAAACTCAGAGAGTAGATGAAATAATTGATCAGGCAGAAAGAGAAGTAGCAAATGAAATTACACATGCAAAAGTTCAAGAAGAAATTAAAGATAAGAGGGAAACACAAAGTATAAACTATGATTTATACAAAAAGACCAAAAGACTTCCTGCTAGGGTGCATAAAATTGGAGATAGAGTATTTGCATCAGGTGGTGATGTTTCTGAATTTGAAGAAGTGAAAGAGAATATTAAATTGGACGTTATTGGTGGAGTTGGTGCTGTTGCTTTGAATAACGAAGAAAGTGAAAATGAAGTTGGGAAAGGAAATCTTTTAAATAGAAATTTCAACAAACATGGAAATGAATTTATTAATAATGGAAAGTCAGGAGAAGACGTAGCTACAGGAAATTTATTAGATAGAGCAACTAAAAGACAAATTAATTCTAGTAATGGGAATATATTCAGTAAGATAGGTATTTTTCTGAAGAATATAAGTGGATTCTTTGCAAGCAAGATTGAAAATATGAAGTTTAAAAAAGGTAAAGGTTGGATTATTATTCCAATTCTTCTTTTGTTTATTGTCTTTATATTCCTAAGTATTACTGTATTTCCTTCTGCAACAATAAAGCTTTCCGAAAATAGTGCTGAATTTAATGCTACTGAGAATATATCTGCAAATGTTGCAACCACAGCACCTGATTTAACAACTTTAACAGTTCCTCTAGAAGTTCTAATAGTTAGTGTTAATGGATCTCAAAGTTTGGATACAACTACAGATAAAGTTGTTGGAACATCTAAAGCTACCGGAACAGTTACGTTCTATAACAAAACAGATACAGCTATTTCTGTTCCAGCAAACACTGAACTTACTATTAAGGTTTCAGGAACAAACTATTCTTACGTAACTACAACAGCAGTAACAGTAAACAAGAAAACAAGTAGTATAGGAGGAGAGACTTGGGGATCTAAAGATGCAACGGTAGTTGCAAATAGTGCAGGTGAGTCTTTTAATATTGCTAATCAGCAAACAGGTACTTTTTCAATCGCTGGTTTTGTTAGTACTTCATTAACCGCCACTATGTACCCTGGATCAGGATTTACTGGAGGTGCATCCAAAAAGACCAAGGTTGTTTCTCAAGCTGATGTAGACAAACTAAAGAAAGATTTAACGGCTTCACTTAAAGTACAAGCAAAGACTGAAGCTACAACAAAGTTTGCAGATAATTACGTCATTGTTACTCCAGATGTAGATTTCCAAATAGATTCAGATAAATTAAGTGCAGCAGTTGGTCAAGAAGCTACAAGTGTTGACTATGAAATAGTGGCAAAAGCTACTGTTAAAGGTGTTTCTAAAGCAAATATTGAAGCATTAGCAAAGTCATATACTGAGGATAGATTAAGTAATCTTGGAAATATAGATATAAAAAACTCGAGTTCAAAATATACTCTTTCAAAATTTGAAAAGGAAGTTGCAACAATAAATCTAGTAATGAATACCTCATATTACATTTCTCTTGATCAGTCTAAAATAAAAAATGACTTAAAATCTAAGACATTAAGTGAAGCAACTTCTATTTTGAAAACTTTAGAACCTGCTACAAGTATTGTAAATGTTGATCTTTTCCCACAATATCTTCCAGATTTCTTAAGAAAGTTCCCTTCAAATATAAGTAAAATAGATATTTTTGTTGAGAAAAAATAATCTAGTTTTAATATTCCTCTAACCACACTTTAGATATATTCCAGGCAATTAAATATTAAATAGATGAAGTGGTAAATTACCAAACTTCATCTGCCCAACTTATCTTTCTCAAGCTTTTTCTTATTCTCCTTCTACTGTTTGCATATTTCTCTCCGTATTTTGGCGTAATTAGAAAAGTATTTGCAGATTCTTACTATCCAGGATTCAATGTAGACAATTGTAAATTCTCGAATGTTAATGGAGTTAGTTATTCATCTCTTGGAAACAATGTGGACTATAACCCAGCAGATGTAAGAGGTGTAGATACGAACTGGGTAACAACACACCGATTCACAGATGTTGCTACTCCTTACTACCCAGATGCAAGAAGATATGAGAATATTGCAGACTTAGTTGCAGTCCCACCTAATACAAAAGTAGATGTTGGAATGTGGGTCTGGAACTATACTTCTCATGGTGTATACGTAAACTCTGCAGATTTGTTTATGTCGAAATCAAATCCAGATCAAGGAGATGTTACCAAACTTGGTGCAGAAGGTGCATATGGAACAACTAGCTGGAATACTTCAATTGGACAAGATTCCCGAAGTGGAAAGAAAATTTCCGTACCTGTTCAAACAAGTTTTGGATACCATGCGAATGATCTTGGAAAAGTTCTTTATTCCTTTAATACAATTCAACCTATCCAACTTGAAAGGGTTACCCCTAACTATATTTGGGAAGGAACTAATCTAAAAGTTAGGTATGATGTACTTCTCAAAAATGTATCTTCTTATGATCTTTGTAATATAAATATTAATCACATAATGGGAAATGGAGAAACGCATAGTGAAAACGTATGTATAGGGGCTAAATCTGCGATCTTTCTTTCTTACTTTGCAAACTTCGGCACCAATTATCCTCTAAATATTTCTGGCGGTTTAATCAAGATAACTGATCCTAACCGTCATACAGAAATAGTCGCTTCCCCTAATACTTCTTCACAAACTGATTTCAGGTCTATAGTCATTTGGCGAGATGATATAGATCAGGCTTCCCCAGCCGGTGTATATGGTGCACAACCAGGCTGGGGAAATACCAAAGGAACATTTGGTGTTGAACTAATACCATATAGCTTTAGTGCGAATGTTCCAGGTACAAGTCTAATTACTCAGGTTAAATATACCGAGAATGTTGAGAATCTAACTGCAAAAGAAAATGGAAGAAGTACTGAAGTAACGAGTCGAGAGTTCTTACCTGGAGATGAACTTCTATATACATATAATCTTAGAAATAGTGGGAATACTATTCCAAGTTTAAATTTTATTTCAGATATTGAAAAAGATAATAAGATATATGACGTTAAAATCTTATCTGTAGATGTTAACGATCCTAAGAGTAATTACGAAATTAATAGTTTAGAAGAAGATGAACAAGTTAAAATTAACATTCCTGAATTTGGTTTAGGAGAAGAACGAGAGATTAAGATTAAACTTAAAGTATCTAATGTAGACTTTGGAGAAAAATTGAAGTTACCTGAGTATCGAAATGAAATGTATCTTGCGAGTGAATTAAAGTCTAAAGTTGAAATTACAAATTCAACAAATACAGAAAAAGTTTCTTCTGAAATTGTAATGAATATGAAATTAGCTGAAGCAGAAATAAACATCAATTCGTCTAAGTTAAACTATGAGAATTATGAAGCTCCTACATATAATTATGAAGTCTCCAATACTTCAAAGTATAAGGTTATGTTTTCTCCTATCTTGACTATGGAAGGACAGGAGTTAAAGAGTTCAGATAGTAATTTAGACATACTTAATAATGGAACATGGACTAATGCAACAAGTGAATTAAGTAATACTTTTACAACTAAGTTATTAGATTCAGAAAACCAAGTTAGTGCCAAACTTCATATAAAATACTCATTCAAAGATGAAAATTCAAATATCTATCCTGAGGTTATTAAGTATGTTGAAATTGGAATAAATCAGCCAGATCTTTCTGTGAGTAAGAAAATTGTGGGGTCTAATGACTACACTGTTGGAGATGTAATTGGATATGAAATAGATATAGTCAATAATGGGAATGGTATGGCTTCGGGTGTTTCTTTAAAAGATACCCTTACAAATTCACTAGTTCCTGTAGTAGATAGTCTTAAAGTGTCTGGTGGGAGTTATGATGAACACTCCAGAAGTATTAATTGGAGTTTGGGAGATATAGAAGCGAATGGAAAAAGAGAAATTAAATATATGTTGAGCATAAATAAAGAAGTGGACTTTATAGATGGCGATCTTCTTGTAAATTCTGTAAGTATTAAGGCCACAAATATGAAAGATGAAAAGAATGCAGAAAGTAGTGCTAACTTAAGATGTGCAAGTGTATCTGGAATAGCTTGGGAAGATGAAAACAGAAATGGTCAAGTCGATTCTTCTGAAAAACTACTTAATAGCCAGAAGTCAAAAGTATCTATTAGTTGGGGAAAACAATTTTCGGATTCTTCATATGACCTAATTACAGATGACAAAGGAAAGTTTACTTTAAACTGTGTTCCATATAACAAAGTAATTAGTGTTAAATTTTCTAAACCTTTCGAATACTCTTTTGTTAGTAGCCCAATCGAGTATACCTTTATATTTAAGAACTCAAATCTTGGAAGTGGAAATTTATCTGAGATAGAAAGTATCTCTCAAAACGAGAATGTAGAGAAGCTAGATAGTAGGGAAAAGACTGTTTTTCTTGGTGTATATAACGAGAATAAATCAGAAGAACCTAAGATATTAGCAGTAACTGGAGAAAGTATTAACTATGGATTACTAAGTTCTTTGGTCATATTAATTCCTTCAGGATTAATAATTTTAAAAAGAATTAAGTTCAAGAAGTTCAAATCTGAATCTCGTTCAAAGTAAGTATTTCCAAGCTTTGTTTGAGAAACATCTTCATGTTACCATTGTCTAATGAAAAAAATTCAAATAATTACAATATTTCCAGATATGTTTAAAGAGGTACTTTCAACAAGTATTGTTGGAAGAGCCATGAAAAAAGAAGTGGTAGATATTGTTGTACATGATTTAAGAAAGTGGACTTCAGATAACCATAAAACTGTTGATGAACGACCATTTGGAGGTGGAGCAGGAATGCTTATGACGTACGAGCCTATATTTAAAGCTGTAAATGAATTAGATCCAAAACATGAATCTTATCGAATATTCACTTCACCAAGAGGTAAACTATTGAAACAAGCATATGTTAGAGAGCTTTCTTGTAAAGAGAATTTGTTAATAGTTTGTGGACATTATGAAGGAGTTGACCAAAGGGTTATAGATAACTTAATGGATACAGAAGTTTCAATAGGTGAGTATGTTTTATCTGGAGGAGAAATTCCAGCAATGGTAATAGTAGATTCTGTTACAAGACTTCTTAATGAGTCACTAGGAAATCCAGAAAGTCTTACTCATGAAAGTTTTGATGAAGAAAAATATATTGAGTATGACCAATACACAAGACCAGAAGTAATAGAAACTTCTAACGGAGAGAAGCTTTCTGTTCCTGAAGTTCTACTGTCTGGAAATCATGCAAATATTGAAAATTGGAGAAAAGAATCTGCTGAGAAGAATTCAAAAAAATACAAAGAAATTAATAAATAATCCTACAGTTTTCTTCATATATATTTAATATAGATGTATATTGTACTTGGTATATACATAATTATGTTTTAATGAAGAAACTGTTCTTACCCATATTAGTGGTTATCTTTTTGGTGGTTCTTGCACCTATTGTTTTAACACATGCAGTTGATTTAAATCTTATAGATACAAGTAGGCACGATTTTGCTAAGGGAACGCCTGGAACTAATACGAGCTTCAACCAGTCTGACGGAGATGTTGAATTGAAATTTAATACTCCGAATTACACAGATAACTTTTTGAATGGAGTATATTCGGATCCCTCTGTCTTTATGACATCTCAAGGAGGATTGGTTCTTAAAAGGAGTTTCAACAATACTTTCAATTACGATTCATTATCTAACCCTGCAATATTATCTACTTGTGGAGGTTCTTGCTCAGTATGGCATTCTTTTGTAGATCCTGATACAAACTTTATGTATGTTGCAGGGAATGCAGGAGTTTCTGTGGTAGATTTAACAAATAACACTCTTGTTGTTGATTTTACCATTGATAATACTAGCCACACGTTTCCAGCATTTCTCGGAGGAGGTAATGCTAGGCACTCTTTTATTGATTCAAGAGATCCATCTCACAGACTTCTTTATGTAAGTACTGATGGGGGAGTTAGTGTTATAGATATATTGACGGGTTCTGCAGTTGATTTACTAAGTGCCTCCTTTGTTGTTAACTATCCTTTTGATTCAAATCAATCTTATTTGGATACATCTAATAATTTACTTTACATTGTAAGTGCTGGTGGAGGATTAATTGTTATAAATACTCTAACTCAAAATGTTGTCGGAACATATAACACTTCAAGTAGTCCTGCATATTTAAGTGATGACTATCTTAGAAGCTTTGCAATTGATCCTGTTAGAGATTTAATTTATGTTGGAACTTGGAATGGTGTTTCTGTAATTGATAGAAAAGGTACTCCAAGTGATTTAAGTGATGATGTTTTAGTTACTGTACTAAACACAACAACTCCAGCAATTGGTGGAAACAATATTCTTGATTTGAATTTAGATAACACAAATAGACTCTTATATGTCAGTACATACGATGGAGGATTATCTGTTGTAAATACAATTGGTAATTCTTTGCTCAAAACATATAACACAGTTAGTGATCCCGAAATTATGCCTACCGATTCTGTTTACAAATCTTTCTTTGGTACATCACCCAATTTATTATTTATTGCAACTAATGGTGGTGTTTCTGTAATAGATAGGAGAGATACACCCAAAGATTTTTCTGATGATTTATTTACTGCTCAATATATTCAAGGAAGTTTGACTGATGCATTTCTAACACCCACAAATCTCTTGTACTTAGGGACAGGTGGCGGTGGTGTAACGGTATTGGATATTGATGGAACTTATGTTTCTAGTGCAGACTTTACGAGTCAAAATATTATAGATGCTGATGGGAATTCTAAGGTTAATATTGCATGGACATCGACAGTTCCAACTAACACTTCTCTTGAGCTTCTTTATAGTGTTAACGGAGGTGTTGATTTTACCTCACTTGGAACAACCGCAGGTTCTTATGATTTACCTGATGGAGTTGTAATATCAGGTTTGTTATACAAAGCTGTGTTTGTAACAAATGATCCAACTGCTACTTCTAGTCTAAATAGTGTGACAATATCTTATGGAAACGCTCCATTGTCAAAGTATATTTCAGATACAGGTGTATACACGTCTGGAGTACTAAGTGCAGTAAGTGATCAAGGAGGATGGGATACTTTGGTCCCTAGTAGTACACTTCCGAGTGGCACAGATATAACATATAGAACAAGATCAGGAAATACGGAATTAGTTGATGGCTCTTGGAGTGCATGGGAAGTACCAACAGGAAATCCATTAAAAATAATTTCTCCTTTTTCAAAATATATACAATATGAGGCTACTTTAACAACTGGGGATCAAAATATTTCACCTGTTTTGCATAGTGTAGTAATTTCATATCAGGATCTTGGAACTACTCAGGATTTAACAAATATTGAAATAAGTGGATCTCCACTATATTATTCATTTGCTCACGGGACATATTCATATACGGGAGTGATTATTCAAAGAGGTGTAACAAGTATTACCGTGACACCAATAGGAGCTGGTGTCATCACTGTTGATGGTACTGAGGTTGCTTCTGGGAATGCATCTCAAAGTATAAATTTAATATCAAGCATTCCAAAAACAGTTACAGTTGTTGCAACTGAAACTGGCAAACCAAGTAAAACATATACAATTGAGGTATTACTTAGCCCAGTAGCTATAGGAGATAGTTATCAAGGTGGGAAAATTGCATACATAGACAGAACTGGATTTAGTGGATTCCTAACTGGAATAATTGCATTAGATTATCATCCGTGGGGATGTATTGGTACCCCAATTTCCGGAGCCGACGGAGTTTCTATTGGATCTGGTTATCAAAATACTTTGGATATAATTGCAGGATGCGCTGAGTCTGATACTGCTGCAAAGGTTGCAAGAGCCTACCAGGAGGGAGGGTATACTGATTGGTATCTTCCAAGTAAAGACGAACTTAATCAGCTATATTTGAATAAGGCAGCAATTGGTATTCTTGATAGTGATTATTACTGGAGTTCAACAAAATATGATAATACATATGCTTGGGATGAAGATATCGGGAGTGGTTTTCAAGAAACATATGATAGGGATCTTACGGATAATGTAAGAGTAATTAGAAATTTTGCAGTGCCAAGATCAAGTTTAACAAACCTGGTTTTAAGTGGATCTCCTTCTAACTATACTTTTGCAAGTGGAATATATACATATAATGGAGTTACCGTTGCTAACAATATTGATAGTGTAACTATAACTCCAACAGGAGTTGGAAGTATTACTGTTGATGGTGGAGTTGTCTTAACAGATCAAGCCTCTGGTCCAATCACTTTAGACATTGGTGTTCAAAAAACAATTAGTGTTATAGTAAGTGAATCAGAAAAAATTCCAACTACCTATTCATTATATATTACAAGATTAGCCACAGTTCCTGACTCACAGATTATCCAAACGACGCTAGATGATTTTGCAAAAGGAGATCAAGGAGATTTAACAAATATATACCAATCTCCAGGTGATATTGAACTTAAATATTTTACAAGCGATTATACTGAAACTACTAGAAAAGATTTTAGAGCAGAATATTTATTAAACGATAGAGGATCAACTTCGACATATAATGCTGATGATGAAAATAATGTAAATGGAAATGTTCAAATAAATAAAGGTTATATCTACAGTACTTCTACAAATCCATCAATAGCAAACAATAGAGTAATACACTCTTTCTTGGATTCAAGTGATAATTTGCTATACGTAAGTACTGACTTTGGACTTTCTATTATTAATACAAATGGAACTACAATTCCATCCGATGATACCTTTGTAATGACATACAACAAGAGAAGTACCCCAGCAATTTTAGGAAATTTTGTTAGACATTCATTTTTAGATAAAACCAATCCTGCTCATGTACTTTTGTATATTAGTACAGATGTAGGTCTTGTTGTAGTAGATACAAAAAATACACCACTTGACCAAACGGATGATGTGGTTATTGCAACATATAATCCAACTAACTATCCAGGAAGTGTACCTAATAAAAATATGTATCACTCGATGTTAGTATCGGATCAGATATATCTTAGTACATATGGTGGAGGGTTAACTGTAATAAATAGAAATGGGACACCACTGGATCCATCTGACGATACGTTTTCTACATACAGTACTACCTCAACCCCTGCATTAGTTGGAGATTTTGTAAGAAATTCCTTCTTAGATCCAGCAACGCATTATCTTTATGTAAGCTCTTTCGATGATTACAAAGCACTTCCTAATGATGGGGGTGTAACTGTAATAGATACTAAAGGAACTCAAAGTATTTTAGATGACACATTAGTAAAAACTTATCTTACTAATACAGTTCCTTCCATTGGTAGAAATTCAGTTGTTAACACTTACCTTAACAGTTCAAATAATTTAATTTATGTTTCCACACAAGGTGGAGGACTTAGTGTAATTGATCCTACTGACAATAATTTCGCACTAACATATAGCACAAGTTCGAATCCAGCAATATTAAGTAATAATGTAAGTAGATCATACTTAAATACCTCCAATAATTATCTATATATTGCTACGGATCAAGGAATTTCTGTTATCGACACAAAGGGAACTAAAGTTTCTTCAGATGACACACTAGTTGCTACGTATAATACAAATCCTCCATCAGCACTCCCAAGTCTTCAAGTAACTGATCTATTTGTGGATACTTCGAAAAATTTATTATATTCAAGTACTTGGGAAGGTCTAGGAGTAATTTATTTGGATGGAAAATATAATACGATAGCAACATATCAAAGTAGGAATATATATTCTGAAAATGATTTATGGACTCCAAAACAAAATATGACTACTGCTAGATTTGCGTCTGTGACAGGAGTCATAAATGGAATTATTTATGTTGCTGGAGGAGCTTACCAAGATGCTCCTAATCATTATCACTACTTAAATACATTAGAAGCCTATGATCCTATCGCAAATACATGGACAACAAAAACATCTCTTCCTGGAAACAGAGCTTATGCTTCTGGGGGTGTAATAAACGGTAAGTTATATATAACTGGAGGATGGGATGGTGGTGGAGCCTATTTAAATTCACTTGTTATTTATGATCCAGTAAACAATACCTGGGATAGTTCAAAGTCAGCTATGCCAGTACCTAGAAGATCATATGCAGCAGGTGGAGTTGTGAATAACAAACTCTATGTTGTAGGAGGAAGAAATGAATCTGGGAACCCTATTAGTATAGTAAAAGAATATGATCCAACAAGTGATACCTGGACTGACAAAACATCTCTGCCAGATGTAAGACAAAATTCTTCTGCAGCTACAATTAATGGAAAATTATATATTGCTGGAGGGCAAGATTTAATAAGTGAAACCAACTCTTTACTAGAGTATGATCCTATAGGAGATAGCTGGGCGGAGAAGACTCCAATGCCATATCAGCTTGGAAGGGCTACTTCTGCTGTTATAACAACAAATAGTACATATACTCCTAATGATAATGTGTCCAGTGAAAAGCTTTTCATAATTGGAGGAAAGAATTTATCTGGTGAACCAACGGAATACATGTTGGAATATAATCCAATAACAAATAAATGGAAATCTTCTGCTCATTTGGATTCTTCTAAAACTGCACCTTTCGATTTGAAAAGGAGAATTCATTCTTCAGCAGCAGTCGTAGGTTCAGATGTATATATTATTGGAGGAGGAGAAGATAATTATGATGGTATAAAAGAAAGCGGAGATGTAAGCAAATTATCTAGCGTTGAGTTAAGTGATAGATACCAAATGGAAAAGTACGCTATCGTATCTTGGACTTCAACAACTCCAGTTGGCACGTCAGTTGAATTACAATATAGCTTAGATTTTGGACAAACATATTTTTCTCTAGGAAATGTTGCAAATAAATTTTATTACCTTCCTTCTAATTCTATTTATGGTTTTAAATATAAAGCAATTTTAAGAACAAATAATACAAATATTACTCCAAGTCTGGATAGCGTTACGGTATCTACTCAAGAACAATTTACTTCTCTTTATGGTGGGACTCCTGGTGAATATACATCAACTGTATTAAGTGCAGGTGCCACTGGTGGAATTTGGAAAACCCTAGTTCCTCAAAGTACAAATCCATCAGGAACGAATGATGTTTATCAAACTCGAACAGGAAATACTCCAACTGTAGATGGAACTTGGAGTGCATGGCAAAATACAACTCCTGAAATACCTTCACCAAAATCTAAATATATACAATATAAGGCTATTTTAACAACTTCAAATATTGATGAGACCCCAACAATACATGAAATCGCAATTAATTATCAGAAGGTACAAGTAAATAAAGTTTCGATCACAGATATTAATTCTATTTCTAATATCCCAGAATCAGATTCAATTACTTACAATTTGAATACTAAAACTGCAGTTGTTAAAGGAAACGCTTCATCAAACAGTACAGTGCATTTTACTAAAGCTTCAGTAGATTCTACTGCGTTAACAAATAGTCAGGGAAAATATGAAATTACATTGAACTTATCTACTGGTAATAATACATTTATCTACTACTTAGTTGATGATTTGGGAAATATATCTGGTGAGAGAACACTAACTCTGAATGTTTCCGATCAGGTGTCATCTAAAACTGTTATTTTAAAGAAGATCAATTCAAATTTATCTGGTTCAAGTGAAAGTTCTTCTTCAGAATCTTCAAGTTCGGTAGAATCTAATTCAAGTGAGAGTTCAAATTCTTCTCAATCCAGTTATTCATCAAGTAGTAGATCATCTTCAAAATCTTCATCTAAATCTAGTGGCAGCATTTTAGATGGAATAAGTAGTAATCCAGTAATGCTATTTGTAATATGTTGTCCTCTTTTGATAATTCTCTTAATAATTATTCTTGTAATAATGCTGAGGCGTAGAAAAAGGGATCAGAATTATTAGTTCCTGTTTAATACATATTCATTTTTTGCTAAAGTATCTCTATTAATATCTTTCATATTAACTATGGGAAAAATAATATTCGTATACGCAACTACTTCTGGAAATACAGAATGGGTTGTTAAAAGTGTTTCAGAAGCAATGAAAGAAGCTGGAAATGAAGTAACTCTACAAAGAGTAGAAGGTGCAAAAGTAGATGATCTTAATAACTATGATCTTATTGTACTTGCATGTCCAACATATGGAGAAGGACAAATGCAAGAATACTTCGATCCATTTTACAAAGAATTCATCACAAAGAAGTTTACTGGAAAGAAATTTGCATCTATCGCTCTAGGAGATAGTAAGAACTATGATGTGTTTTGTGGAGCTGCAGATAGACTAGACGAGGGAATTAAAGCAGTTGAAGGAGTACAAATAATGCCAACTCTTAGAATAGATGGAATGGTATATGGAAGAGAAGAAGAATGGAAAACATGGGGAAAAACTTTAGCTAGTGTTTTTGTAAAATAGAAAATTAAGAACTGCCCAACAATGAATGGATTAAACTACTTACTAAAACCAAGTTCTATATGTGTTTACGGTGTATCTAAGGATCAGAATAAACTTGGGTCAGTTGTATATAATAATCTTAAATTGAATGGCTTCAAAGGTAAGCTATATCCAATTAACCCAAAGTATTCTACTTTAGGAGACACTGTATGTTATCCGGATGCAAATAGTATTACAGATACTGTTGAACTAGCAATAATAGTTACACCTGCACATACTGTCCCACAAATCCTTGATGATGCAGGAAGAAAAGGAGTTAAAGCTGCAATAGTTATTTCTGCAGGTTTTAGTGAAACTGGAGAGATTGGAAAAGGATTAGAAGAAGAACTTAAAGCAATATCCCTTAAATATTCAATTGCACTTCTTGGTCCTAATTGTTTAGGTCTAATTAATACAGAAAACAATTTGAATGCATCTTTTGCACAGTTTTATCCAGCTAAAGGAAACATTGCTTTTATATCTCAGTCTGGTGCATTTGGTACTGCACTATTAGATTTTGCTGCAAAGAAAAACTTAGGTTTGTCACAATTTGTTTCAGTTGGAAATAAGGCAGGAATTGATGAAATTAATTTTATTGAAGAGTGGTTAAAAGATGACAGTATAAAAGTAATTGCTGCATATATTGAAGAATTCGGAAGGGGGCTTGAGCTAGTAGAGGTTATAAAGAATTCAAAAGTTAAAAAGCCAATAATTATTCTTCACCCAGGAAGTTCTGAGGAAGCAAGAACAGCAATTGCATCTCACACAGGCTCTATTGCATCTGCTTCTAATAGCGCAAGCGTTGCTCTTAAGAGTGCTGGGGTAATTGAAGTAAAAAGTATGGAGGATATGTTTAACTATTTGTTAACCTTTAGTTGGGGAAATTCAAAGAAACTGAATGATAAAAGTATATCAATTCTTACAAATGCTGGAGGTCCCGGCATCATGATAACTGACCTTATTAGTGAAAAAGGAATTAAACTTACAAAACTTTCAGATACAACTATCTCAAGTCTTACAAAAGTACTTCCTGAAGAGTCTTCAAAACATAATCCAATTGACTTAATTGGAGATGCTTCTTCTGAAAGATATAAATCAGCATTAGATATTCTCGCTGTTTCTCCTGAGGTTTCTAATATTATTGCAATTCTTACTCCTCAAGCTGTTACACAAGTAGAGGAGACCTCTAAAATAATTACGAATTTTGCAAGATCAACAACAAAAAATATCTTTCCACTATTTCTTGGAGGAGAATATGTTCAAGTTGCTCTAGATAGATTTAAAGATAGTAAGGTTCCATTTTTTAAATATGATGAAGATTGTGTAGATGCTATTAATGCTTATCTTAATTACTACTTTGAAGATCCAACTGAAAATACTCTTATGGATAACAGGATGAGTATAAGCGAAACGATTAATATGACGAAGTCTAAAATTCTAACTAAAACAGTTTTTGATGTTAAAGAGGAACAGACTTCTTTAAGTGAAGTAGAAGTAGCAGAGTTAGCAAAACAATTTAATATTCCAACACCAATGAGTGTTGTGGTTCATTCAATAGAAGAGCTAGCTGAAGCTCTTAAAACCAATAGTCTACTAGGGGATAATGGAAAGCTTACGAAGAAGTTAGTTCTTAAGGCTACTACCAAATCTCTTGCACATAAGACAGATGCAAAGGCAGTATTTCTAAATATAGATACAACTGATGAACTCAAGAAATCCTATTTAGAATTGCTAACTAATATAACTTCTGCAAATAAAGAGTCTAATGGTTCTGGAAGTCCTGAAGTACTTCTTCAAGAAATGTTGAGTTATCCTCTGGAACTTTTCTTAGGAGTTAATAGAGATGGAGGAAGTAATGTATATGAAACTAAAACTGGATTTGGACACGTATTAGTATTTGGAATGGGTGGTATATATACAGAAATACTAAAAGATTTTTCCATGGGATTAATTCCTATGAGTAAAACTGAGATATTGAAAATGATTTCATCAACAAAGGTAAGTAAAATAATTGATGGAGCTAGAGGTCAAAAACTTTTAGCAAAGAATGCATTAGTTGAGCTTGTAAGTAATCTCCAAAATATGGTGTTGGCATATCCTGAGATTTCATCTATTGATATTAATCCCGTTATGATTAATGATGTAAATGTAATCGCAGCAGATTTTAAGATATTCGTAAAAAAATAACATGAGAACAAGATATTCAATAAAAATTGCAGGACAATCTGGACAAGGAATAGATACCGTAGGTAAGATTGTTGCAAAAGCATTAAAGAACGCAGGTTTTTATGTGTTTGGATACAGAGAGTATCCATCTCTAATTAAGGGAGGACATGCTACTTACCAAGTAGATTTTTCGAATCAGGTTGTTCGTTCTCCAAGTACGAAGATAGATATTGTTATTGTATTAAACCAGCAGGGAGTTAAGTGGCATTTAGAAGAGATACAAGATGGTGGAATTATTCTTCATGATACTAAAAAGGTAAGGCTTACAGAAAATGATGCAAAATTACTTAAAGAAAAAAATGTAGAATTCATATACGTTCCAGCACTTGAGTTAGCTTTGGAAAATGGTGGAACAAAGCAAATGTCTAATACTGCAATATTGGGATTCCTATGGAAATTATTTGGTCTTCCAATTAATAGTATTGCATCGGTTATACTTTCAAATTTTGCTAAAAAGCCTGAAGTTGCAGATATTAATGTGAAGATATTAAGATCAGGATTTACTTTTGAGGCTAAGAACTTTTCGGACTATAAATTTCCATTTCACCCATCTTCATTTAGAGACGTTGTATTTCCAAATATAGACCAAGAAAAACTAAAGAATTATTTCTCAAAAGATATTATTGGTAATCCAAATGCTTCCTTAAGTGGCAATGTGTTAGTAAGTGGAAATGAAGCAGTTTCTCTAGGTGTAATAGCAGGAGGTGTAAGTGAATTCTTTGGTTATCCAATGACACCTTCAAGTGGAATACTTACATTTCTAGCAGAAAAAGCACATGTATCTGGAATGTTAGTAAAACAAGTTGAAGATGAAATTACTGCTGCAGGAATGGTAATTGGAGCAATGTCTGTTGGAAGTAGAGCTTTAACTGCAACAAGTGGAGGTGGATTCGATCTTATGACAGAACATCTATCTCTTGCTGGAATTACAGAAGTACCTTTTGTTTGTGTAATTGGTCAAAGACCTGGTCCTGGAACTGGACTTCCAACTTGGACGACACAAGCAGACTTAACACTTGCTGTGTATTCTGGACATGGAGAATTTCCAAGAATTGTAATAGCTCCAAAAGATACAACTGAGGCTTTCTATTTGATTCAAGAAGCATTTAATCTAACAGAGAAATGGCAAGTTCCAGTCTTGTTCTTAACAGATAAATTCTTAGCAGAAAGTTTGTTCTTATCTGAAAAATTTGATCCACGAAAAGTAAAAATTGAAAGAAGTGTACTGGATACATCTGCACTCACTGAAGAACAAAAAAATATTCTTCATAGATATGCTGACACTGAAAATGGAGTTTCTCCAAGATGGCTTCCGGGAACAATTAGTAAAACATATGGAACAAATAGTGATGAACATGATGTGGATGGAAACGTAATTGACGATTCAGATGGTGCAAATCTTATGCAGATAAAAAGACAAAAGAAGACTAAGTTTATAGAAGCAGAACTTCCAGCACCTGTTGTCTACAGAAACTTTGAAGTAGGATCTGATGGAGATCATTCATATGGAGACATCTGTGTAGTAAGTTGGGGAAGTACAACTAATACAGTTCTGGATGCAATGGATGAAATTAAATTAGAAAATCCAACAAAGAAAATATCTTGTATTCATTATTCATATCTCTGGCCACTTAATGTTAGTGAATATATGAAAGCAATAGAATCTGGAGTAAAGATGGTAATAATAGAAGGAAATTTCCAATCTGAACTAAACGGAATGTTAAAGATGAAAACAGGTAAGGGAATAGATAATACACTCTTAAAATTTGATGGACGACCATTCTTTGTAGAAGAAATAAAAGAAAAATTAAATAGTATAAATTAATACAATGGATTTAAAAGAAGAGGCAAAAAGAATAGAAGAATATCATGGGGAAAATGAACCAACTTGGTGTGGAGGGTGTGGTAACTATGGAATATGGATTTCAATAAAGAAAGCTTTAGCAGAATTAAATATACCTCCAGAAAAAGTATATTTATGTTTTGACATAGGCTGTAATGGAAACATGAACGATAAAATAGATGGATATAGATTTCATGGGCTTCATGGAAGGGTACTTCCAGCAGCAGTTGGTGCTAAGCTTGCTAATAAAGATCTAATAGTAATTGCAACAGCAGGAGATGGTGCTACATATTCTGAAGGGATAGGTCATTTTATCCACACTTTAAGAAATGAGTATCCAATTACTTTTCTTGTTCATGATAACCAAAACTACGGATTAACAACTGGCCAATGCTCAGCAACTACTAAACAGAATATTCCTATGAACTCTAGCCCAGATGGCAATTCAGCAAAGACACTAAACCCTCTAGATTTAGCTTTGAGTTTAGATCCATCTTTTATTGCTCAAGGCTTTTCAGGAGAAATGGAATCTCTTAAAGATATAATTAAGAAGGCTATTCAACATCAAATTGATGGAAAAGGATTTAGTTACGTAAATATTCTTCAATCTTGTCCAACGTACAATAAGGCGACAACACAAGAATGGTACTTTGAGAAGGTTAAGAATATGGAGAATCTTGAAAGTAAAGAAATAAATAACTTATCCTTTGCAAGAAACTTAATTAAGGATCTAGAAACAGAAATTCCTCTTGGGGTTATATATAAATCTCCTACTGCTGTATCTTTTACAGATCACTTAAAGAAGTCAGATCCTGTTACAAAAGATAGGGCAACAATTACTGAGGAATTAATCCAGAGTCTAGTTTAATAAATCCAATGGTTCGTTGAATCTTGCTGTATATAGCTTTAGATTAGTTTCAGCTAATATCTTTCCTGCAAGATCAATTATTGGAATATCTGGATTTGTTAATTTATTTCTAGTTACTTCATGGAGCATTTCAGATTGTAATTCAGTCCGCTTTCTATTACGTTCCCACATATCAAAAATATGTTTTGACATTAGTGTACATCAAACATATTATATATATGATATGTTTGTAATAATAATTATTATTTATGAAATATGAACAGAAAGAGTAGGCTTTTATTGCTTTCAGCATTGGCTGTGATTCTCGTTTTTTCTGCAATTGGAGTTTTTAGTCTTATTTTATTACAGCAAAGTACATTACCACAAAAAGCAAAAGCTGATATTGCCCCTGTAACCGAAACAATCAATCTCGTTGATACAAAGATAACTCTTGTTAAGAATAATAAAGAAGTTAATCCTACAGATAACATAATCGCAGGTGAAATCTACGAAATTTCAGGTAAAGTTAGCAAATATCCACTATCAATATTAGGAGACAGTAAAGCAATATATAACTATACAAACACAGAAGTGGGTATTGTTAACTATTTTAGACCTCAAAATACAGGTATTGGAGATCCAATGCCAAGGATTTATGCAAGAATAAATAAAGATAATAAATTTAGTTTTGTATTTAAAGCGGCAGAGAGTAGTGACATAGGAAGTTATGTTCAAATGAACCCTATCGGACTTTTTAACTTACATCAACAAATTGCTTATACAAATATTTCAGGAAAGAAAGGATATTTAAATCCTTCTTCTAAAGTAGTGAAATAAAGAATCTAATTAATATTTATTATTGAAAGTCTAATATGGGGAAAGTATTAAAAACATTTTTCTTTATTTTTCTATTTACATCATTTGGATTACTTTTTTCATTTAAAGTTCACGCTACTGCAAATATTTCCCCTGATCCTATTACTGTAGATCTTGGAAGTTGTGATTTTGATTTCGATACTGGACTATGTAATAAGGAAATTTTCGGTTCCGCATATTTTGAAAATAAAGGTAATAACAGTACTTGGACCAATAACACAATATCTAAAATCGGCATTTTTAATTATTATCCAATAACAAATTCAGGTAAAAACCCTTTTTATGTTGCGAATATAGATACACAAAAATATTCAAATGAACGATATGTTACATATAGTCTTGGTAGTGAGGGCATACCTCAAAATCGATCAGGAAGTATTGGTCTAAAATTTGTACCAAATCTTTCAGCATTAACATCATGTATTAGTACTGGGAAAATATATTGTGATCTTACAAATACGATATATTTCAGCCCATATTACTGTAACACTAATGTAAACCCTCCAGATTGTATACCTGATGTAAGTGCTACAATTAATGCAAAGGCCAGGGTATATTTCAAACTTCCTTACACAAGTTTTTCTCCTTCAACTTTAGACTTTGGAGAAGTAAATATTGGAGATTCAAAATCATTGACAGTTAAACTCTATGATAATTCTACTGTAGAAACTTTTAATACATATGGAGATCCAATGGAAAATGGTTTTACATCAAATGTAGATGGGACTAGTTTTGTAATTAACGCAAAAGGTGAAAAGGTTATTACTTTTACTTTCACACCAACTAATTCAGGGAGTGTCCAAATTGATAAGTACTTTGGAGAGCAACGACCATATTTAAATACACTATTCGGGTCAGGTTCTAAGTTGGTATTAAAAGGTGTTGGAAAAGCTGTTCCTGAAGCTATTTCAAGCTCATCTTCTAGTTCTTTATCTTCGTCAAGTTCACTTAGTAGTTCTCAAAGTAGTATAAATACAAGCAGTAGCAGTAGTACTAATAGTGGCACGTTCTCATCATTGTCAAGTTCGAATGAGAGTAATAATTCTACAAATAGTAGTACGTATAGCTTTAATATTAACTCTAGAAGAACCTCAACTCCTGTTACAACTCCTGAAGTAGTAGAAGTTGTACCTGAAATTAATACTTTGGGAATTGTATTGGAAAAACCAACAATAGAATATACCAATAATCAAAATGTTGTTACATTAACTGGAAATGGTCCAGCAAACGCAACTTTAAAAATAACTATACAGAGTAAAATAATTGAAAAACAAGTTAATACAGATAGTGATGGAAAATGGGTTTTAGTTCTTGTAAATGAACTGGAAGAAGGTAAACATACGGTGTTAGCAACTCGTATAAATGAAAGTGGTGAACCTGCTGGGGAAGCAGAAAAGATTGGAGAATTTGATTTAGCTTATTCACAACCATTGATTACTACAAGCAGTGCATCAAATAATAGCACTGTTTCTTCCGGTAATTCTTTACAAATCTATATAATCGTATTCCTATTTATAGTGACAATGTTAGCCATTGTTCTTTACTTTCTATTCAAGGAATTAAAACTCAAAAGATTAAGTGCAATTAGCGAAAAAGTCTAATTTAACAGATCCAAAGGTTCGTTGAATCTTGCTGTATATAGCTTTAGATTAGTTTCGGCTAATATCTTTCCTGCAAGATCAATTATTGGAATATCTGGATTTGTTAATTTATTTCTAGTTACTTCATGAAGCATTTCAGATTGTAGTTCAGTTAATTTATCTGGAGATCTCACTGTTTTACAAAGTATCCAGACTCTGTCTGTAATGAGTCCAATACAATAATTTCCATTAGAAAGAAGGGTATTAACATCTGTTCCTGAGAAGAAACTATAGAATCTCTCCTGATCCATTTGAGGAGTCTTCATCTGAAGTTGCATTAAATCTTGCTGGTTATATTGTGGATGTGTATGAAAATTGAAAAGATATTTAACAACAATTTGTTTAGGAAGTTCTTCAACTTTTATTAATCTTTTTCTAACCAGTTCATGATCTGAATACATATGTTTTAGATATGTATGAGTTTTATTATCTGGTAGATACTTAACCTCTGCACTATGTGAACTTATTACTTTTTGGTAATTTCCTCTATCTATAGGTGAGAATATTATGTCACTGTCTATATTAAACAAAGATACCTCATATTCATGCATATCTTCACTAGTCCACTTATACAATCTTTTTATTTGTTCCCAAGTGTAGTCATCTAGATAAGATTTATCTGGCCAAACAATTGAACCAAGTGAAGTTTGTTTTGTTAAGAAAGAAGTAAAGTACTGCATATACTTAAACTCTATTTTTTAATCCGTTAATAAAATCCGATGATGAAACAATATTCTTTCCTTCTAATTGTAACTTAAGAATACAAATAAAGTTACCTGAAGTTTTTATGAGTAGTTTCCCATTTAGGACTATACCTTCACCAGTATGAATTTCTAAATTCTGAGGAATTTCTAAATTATCTGAACTTTCTAACAAACTAGATTCGTAAATTTTTACTTTTCCATCTATCTTAATATTACACACAAACTTATCCATAAGTTTTACTACTAATCCATTAGTGTACGCAATTGGTTCAGGATTAAATGTTCTTATTAATCTATCTATCTCAGTTGAATCTTTTCCCCAATCTATTAATGCTTTTTCATAAGATAAATCAGTGAGGAAGCAATACGTTGCCTTTGTACTATCTTGTTTTATTGGTGTAACTTTCCCTTCAATGTAATCTGTTAGGTTACTCTTAATTATTTCCGATCCAAGTACTGCCATTTTATCCATTAGTGTCTTTGATGTATCTCTATCTTCTATGATTATAGATTTTGAGAATAATATATCTCCTTCATCCATTTCTTGTTTCATAATCTGTATGGATACACCAGTCTCCTTAAAGCCTTTTAATATTGCCATTTGTACAGGAACTGCACCTCTAAGTATTGGAAGAAGTGATCCATGTACATTTAAACATTTATATTTTGGATAGTTAATAATGCTATCTGGTAGTATTTTCCCATACGCAGCTACTACGATAAGTTCAGGTTTAGCTTCTTCTAAAATATCTAAAGCTACTGCTTTTAGTTTAACTGGTTCGAATACTTTAATTTCTGGATGACTTTGCTTAATAAACTCTTTTACTGGAGTAGATTTGAGTACTTTCTTTCTTCCAAACTCTTTGTCTGGTTGGGTTACTATACCTACAATTTCAATGTAATCTAAAGAAATTAAGCTTTTTAATATTGTTAATCCAAATTCTGGACTACCAAAGAATAGTGTTTTAATTCGCATGCCTAATTATACACTCACTCTTCTTCTTTACAAATCACAAAAAAAATAGCAAACTGAAAGGAATGGATAATGTAAATTCTTTGAAAAAGGGAGATAGTGCTTCGACCGAGATGAGGATAATCCTTGCTCAGGTTGCATCTTCTGGGTCTTCGTCAGCTTCAGCTTCAGTAGATGCTGTAGCTAAACCAACATTTCCGTATGATGGTCCATTTGAAATTCCAGCTACTACTTCCACGGCTACATCTACAGTAAATCTAACTTTGGCATCTGATGTACAAAACCCAAAGATAGGGGATACTTTCAAAGTATCTATTACAATTTCCAGTGGGCAAACAAGTATTAAGTCATATAAAGTTCAATTAACTTACGATAAATCTTTAGTTGACGTAATAGATTCGGATTCAACTACATCTGGTATTCAACTCAAAGTAATAGATACATTCTTTACTGTTAAAACAAATTCTATTAATTCAACTTCTGGTGTAGTAACCTTAGAGGCAAATACAAGTAATGCAAATACAGTTAATAGAAAAGTTGCTGAAATTAGTTTCAAGGCAAAGACTGCTGGTACTTTTACCATAACTAAAGATAGCTCTAATACAATTGCTATAAGTACAACAGATACAAGTGTACCTCTTAACTACCAAGCATTAAGTCTTGTTCTTGGAACCGCTGCTTCAGAATCTACAACAAGTACTGTAAGTACAATAAGTAACGAATCAATTGCATCATCTACATCATCTAGTAAATTACCAGGCACAGCACTTTCGGCAGATACAGTAAGTGTGCTTGCAACACTATTCGCAGCAACACTTCTAATAGTTCTTGGATTTTCTGCTACAATCAGGTCGAGAAAATCTAGCTATGAAGAATAACCACAATGGTTTTCCATTTAGATACAAAAGTGTATATGAATACGAAGATAAATATTCAGTCGTATTCAAATTTCTCTAAATCAGAAATTCAAAAGTACTTCGATAAAGCCTATTCAAAATTTAATTATGTTGTTGAGAAGTTTTCCCGTTTTGACGATTCAAGTGAACTAAGTAAACTTAATAAAGATAGTGGAAATAAGCATAAAGTGTCTAAAGAGTTGTATGAATTAATTAAATTTTCATTAGATTTAGCCTCAAAGACAAATGGTGCATTTGATCCCACAATAATAGATATTCTTGAAGCCTATGGTTATGACAAACGTTATGACTTCTCCAAACTAGATAATAAAGAGATGATGGAAAAAGAAATAGAAACAATAGTTAAGACAAGGAAAAGTTACAAAGATATTAAATTGGAGACTAGTAATAAAGATTATTATATTACTCTTGAGAAAGGTCAAAGAATTGACCTTGGTGGGTGTGGTAAAGGTTATGCAATAGATCTTGCGCATAAAGAGTTACTTCCACTAGAAAACTTCTTAATAGAAGCTGGGGGAGATATTAGGTGTGGTGGCTTTACTTACGATTTAAATTCAAAGGATCTAAGTAAACACAAATGGGTAGTAGGTCTTTCTAATCCAGATAATCCTTCTGAAAATATTGGGAGAATGGAACTAGATCCAGGATTTGCAATTGCATGTTCTGGAAGTTTTGCAAGAAAAGTAAAATATTTCCATCACTTAATAGATCCTAAAACTGGTAAACCAAGGGAAGGTATTAAATCTGTGTTTGTTAGTGCTCCAACTGCTATTGTTGCAGATGCATATGCAACAGCAAGCTTTGTAGTGGGGGAGAGTATTAGAGAAATTCTTCCAGAAGAAGTTAAACTTAAGGTTCTGAACTGAAAAGTATCTTATCACTTTTTTGAATCTTTTCCTTACTTGGCTTTTTGTATACGCTACTTACTAATGTGACTACCAAGAATATTGTTACTGCAAATAGTGCAGCACCAATGGCAATTAGTATCTTGGTACTTACTGAATTATCATTAATAGTGGATAATTTTTCGGATACATTTGTAAGAGTTGCAGTGTTATCTTTTGTTGGATCCACCTTATTTGTTGCATCTTCACTTACACCTAAGACACTTTTACCTTGCATTGTATTTTGATCAACTGCTTGAAATGCAACAGCTGTGGCTATAGGAATAACTAATACAACAACTAAAAGACAAATTAGATTGAAGAATTCGAGAAGACCAGTTTTAAAAGAAACTTTTACAGGCATATATCTTGTATTAACTAAGAAAAGATACAAAGAAATGAAATATTATGCAAATATCTTTTTAATATCTTTAATTAGTATTTCCAGTGATTCATTTCCATTCCAACGGTTAATTTTAATATTAAACGCAAGATCTACTTTATCTCCAGGGAGTATACTCTCACACTTATCTACCATGTTGAAACCAATTGCAGATATTGTCTCTGAAGATTTAATATCTTGGAGTGTAACTCTAATGTGAGTTCCCATTTGTCCCATTTTGGAAATATTTACAACTCTGAGATTACTAAGTGAAAATACAGGTTCAGGATTTTCCATTCCAAATGGCTCTAGTTGAGAAAGTTCTTTTGCTAATTTCAAAGATAGTTCTTTTATTTCTGCTTTGAGATTAATTGTTAATTCTTTTTCTATTTCACCACTTTCGGAAACAGGAAAGTTTAGATTTGTATATGTAGTAATTTCTTCAATAAACAGATCTAGCTTATCCGCATGTAGAGATAGTCCTGCAGCACCTGCGTGCCCTCCAAACCTTATTAGATGTTTAGAATTATGTGAAAGAGTTTCAGTAATATTAAATGTTTTGGTACTTCTTGCAGATGCAGTTACTTTATCTTCAGATATTGCGAAAACAATGCTTGGTCTTGCAAATTCTTCGGTAAGTTTCCCAGCAATGAGTCCAACAATTCCTTCAGGCCAATTCTTTCCTTTAATTGTTATTATCCTATTCTCCAGTTTACCGTTCGCTTGCTCCTTAGCTTCAAGGAATAGTTCTTTAGTAATATTTTGACGTTCAATATTTAAGTTATTAATCTCACTAGCAATCTTTTCAGCTTGTGATGTACTTCTTGTGCATAATAGCTTTACTGCATCTATGGCTTTTCCAAGCCTTCCAGTTGCATTTAGTCTTGGTCCAATAACAAACCCAATATGATATGTATCTAATTTTTTAATTCTGCCATTTTCTATTAACCCAGAGACTTTGAGAAGCTCAATTAATCCAAGTCTATTAGTATTGTTAAGTCTTTCCAATCCAAACTTAACAAATTTTCTGTTTTCAGAAAGTAGAGGCATTAGGTCACAAATTGTAGATATTGCTACTAAATCTAAGTATTCATTTGGATCATATCCCTTAAGTTTTGGAAAATCTTTGGATATTTGGCACACAAGTTTCCATGCAACCGATGCTCCTGAAATACTTTGAAATGGATATTTAGAACCTGGAAATCTTGGATGGACAATTGCCTTAGCTTTCTTGGAGTAAACAATTTTATCTTCTACTTTCTTCATCTCATGGTGATCTGTAATTATGAAGTCAAAATCTTTGTACCATTTGTCATCTACTAGATCATTATCTTTGACTCCACAGTCTACAGAGATTATTAAAGGTTTTGTTTTTCCATCTTGTTTAGTAAGTATTGTCCCAAGAGATTCATTAGATAGTCCATATCCTTCATCTACTCTAGATGGAATGTATGGGACTACATTTGCTTCACATTTGAAATAGAGAAAATCGAAAAGAATTGAGGTTGCAGTAATTCCATCTGCATCAAAATCTCCGTGAATAATTATTGGAGTCTTCTTTTCAATTGCTTCAATAATAAATTTAGATGCTACTTCAATATTCGGAATTAGAGAAGGGGAGAAGAAATCGTCATCTGGGAAAAGGAAATCCTCAAGTTCAGTTATGTTTAACTTAGATATTAAAGTAATAACTGGATCACTTAAGGGAGCTTCTAATTTTTTGTTTTGTTTTTGAAGTGAAGAGAGTACTTTCTTGTCAGGTTCACTTTCATAAATCCATTTCATTACTAGATTTTTTTCTAATCCTTTTCAAACCATCTGAAAAATCTTTTTAGTAGTAAGAAGGCAACTCCAAGTATTCCTCCGGCAATGACTATTAAGATTACTGTTTTGAAAGTATTAAATATGAATAAATTATTTTGATATTCACTTGTTTGAGGAACTATCTCTAGATCTTTGTTAAATGTAAGCTCTATTGAAGAAACTTCTGGATAATTAGCTTCGTTTTGCCAAGCTTGAACTCTAACATATACCTTGTTAACTCCTTCTTTAAGTGGAGTAAAGTTATATGTAAGAACAAGTGGAGTATCTTTTTTTATTGTTTTAAATTCAGTGCTTTTCTCTGCTAAAGATAAACTTTTGTCATCGTAGGTCCAACTTATTTCTAATCTGTCTGTATCTATTCCAGATTCTATTGTTAATTTAACTGGTTCTGTTTTATCAAAGATACTTTGAATCTGTTTCTCAAGTGTAAGTTTTATTGTCTGATTTGCGCTATATCCACTACTAGATGTGCTAGAAGATATTGCTGAATTTGTATCTGTAAATGCACTAATCGAAGAATCACTTACTACTTGAGGCCTTATTAATCCATCACTAGATGAGGAGCTAGCAGAACTAGTTGAAGATACTACTGCAAGAACATTTGTTTGTAATGCAAAAAACGAAACTGAAAGTATTAACATTGCCAAACCCAACTTTGCTGAGATTTTTTGCATAGAGAGTATTTAATAGCTTATTACCTAGTATATTAAGAAACAAGTTTCTCTACAATTATTTTATCCACTATTTGTGGATTTGCTTTGCCTTTTGTTTCTCTCATTACTTGACCAACTAACGCACTTTTAGCGTTAACTTTCCCACTTTTGTAGCTAGCAACAATATCCTGGTTAGATGCAATTACTTTCTCCACAATCTTTTCAAGTTCTCCTTCATTACTAATTTGTGAAAGATTATTATCTTCAATATATTTCTTTACATCTCCACCTTCGCTTAAGAAAGCCTCAATAATTCTTTTAACAGCAGATGCAGATATTTTTCCATTTCTAAATTCGTACACAGCTTCAGATAGGTTAGCTTTTGTAAGTTTAATATCTTTGAAGTCTATAGCTTTTTTCTTACAAAGAGCTTCGATGTCTCCAACAATGAAATTAGCTATGTCGATTACTTCTTGTTTATACTTATCCCCATCTGTATTTTTCTCTAACTTTGAAAGTTCCTTTACAGTTTCCTCATACCAATCTGCTTTATATTTCTCATCTGTAATTAAACCAGCAACAGATGGATCCAATTTGTAGTCTGAAATGAATCTTTGTTTTCTTTTAATTGGAAGTTCAGGAAGAGATTTTTTGTACTTTTCGATTTGTTCGTCTGTAAATGTCAAAATTGGTAAGTCTGGATCTGGAAAGTATCTATAGTCCTCTGCACCTTCTTTTAGTCTTTGAGAGAATGTCTTTCCTGTTTTGTCATCTATTCCTCTTGTCTCTTGTATTGGTGTTTCACCTTTTTCAAGAAGTTCAGTTTGTCTTACTATTTCATAGTTAACAACTTTTTCAAGAACTGAAATGGAAGAAATATTTTTAACTTCTACTTTGTAATTTGGAAGTCCTTTTTGGTCTTCTTTTCTAAGTGAGATGTTAAGTTCAAATCTCATTTGACCCATCTCCATATTTGCATCTGAAACATCTAGATATCTCACAATCTTTTGAAGTGCTTTTGCAAATTCAAATACTTCTTTTGTACTAGTGAAATCTGGTTCTGTAACTACCTCAATTAATGCTACTCCAGATTTATTGAAATCTATTAATGTGTAATTAGATGCTCCATTTTCATCTACATCTACCTCATGAAGAGATTTAGCAGTATCTTCTTCTTGGTGAACTCTTCTAATTTTTATCCTAGTATCATCACCATCCACTTCTATTCCTAGAAATCCATCGTGACCGATTGGTAAATCATACTGAGATATCTGGTAACCTTTTGGAAGATCTGGATAGAAATAGTTCTTTCTATCGAATTTAGTTAATTTATTTATCTCTGCATTTAATGCTAAAGATAGTCTTATACAATTCTCAATTGCTTTGGAGTTAATAACTGGAAGAGCACCAGGCATTCCAGTACATGTTGGACAAGTATTTGTGTTTGGTTCTTTCCCAAAGTATTGAGAGGAACAACTACAAAACATTTTTGAATTTGTTTTTGACTGAATATGTATTTCAAGTCCAATTACTGGAAAGTACATTGATGTATTCTTTTAAGTAAATATTAAGAGAATATTACCATAATCTGTAACTAGATTTTGATCTTTTCGCCTCCTACAACAGCAGGGGAAGATATCCAAAGGTCATAAACAGATTTTACAAGTCCTAAAATATCTCGGAATTTATAGTAATTCCAAGTTTCTGTCGAGTATTTATCATTGTCAGACACAAATCCTACACTTTTAACTCCAAGTGATTCACAAGTAAAAACAGCTCTTGTTATATGGAAGCTTTGTGTCACGATAATTGTACTTGTTTGTGAAAAGATATTTTTTAGTCGGTAACAACTATCATAAGTTCTTCTTCCAGCATAATCTGCTTGCATGTCAGAAAGTGGAACTCCAAGTTTATTTGCAGTTTCTATCATGACCTTAGGTTCATTATGATCTTCAAATCTATTATCTCCACTCATAATAAGTTTTTTCACTTTTCCAGCTTTATATAGCTCAACTGCTGAAACAATACGATCTCTTAACATATCCGATGGTCCATCACCTTCAAGTCCAGCACCAAGTACGAGTGCAGTATAGCTTTCCGGCACTTTATCTATTGAACTGTACATTGAAGGTCTTAAATTTCTTGAAACAGTGAAATATAAAATGAAAGGAGAGAGTATTATCACGGCAAGGATAATACCAATAGTAATTAATATTTTTTTTAGTTTGGGAGAGTTAAGGTTCTTCAAACTATTAACTTAATTTCTAAAGCTAGTCACCTAATTTATCTTTCTATATCCCATTCCATCTTTTCCATCGTAGATTTCATATCCCAGTTCTTTTGCTTCCTCTCTAAGTTCATCTGCTTTTTTGTAATCTTTGTTATTCTTAGCTTCTGTTCTTTGTCTAATTAACTGTTCGAGTTTCATTGTTGGACCTGGATCTTCCACTTTATTTTCTTCAAATAACCTTAGACCTAAAACTAAATCAAAGGAGTAGAGAAGTCTTGCCTTATCTCTTTCACTAGCATCTGACTTTACAACTTCCCAAACTACTGCAACTGCTTCTGGCATATTGAAACTATCTTCAATAGCTTCCTTAAATTTAATCATATATGGATCAAGTGCATAATCTTTTTCATTAATCTCACTAATGTCATTTTGAGCATTAGGCATAGAATGAATAAAATTTAGAAGTTTAAGTCTTGCATTTCTTGCTTGTTCAAGTGCTTCAAAAGTGAAATTTTGTTTCATTCTAAAGTTAACAAGGAAGTAAAGGTATCTAAGATCCATAGGATCAAATCCTTTATCTTTAATATCTTTAAGTGAATATACATTTCCTAAACTTTTACTCATTTTCTTTCCATCTACTGTTAGAAATTCATTGTGGTACCAAAAGTTCACGAATGGAACTCCATTAGTTGCTTCAGATTGTGCAGTTTCATTAACATGATGAACAGGAAGATTATCTATTCCACCTGTGTGAATGTCTATAGTATCTCCAAGAAGTGCTTTTGACATTGCAGAACATTCAATATGCCAACCTGGAAAACCTTTCCCCCATGGGCTATCCCATTGCATCTGGTGATCCTTCTGATCTAACTGCCAAAGTCTAAAGTCTGAAGGATTTTTCTTGTTTTCATCTACTTCAACTGCTTCTCTAACACCAATTTTTTTATCATTAAGATTTTGTCCTGTTAGTTCTCCATAGTGAGTATCTTTTGAAGTGTCAAAAAAGATTGCAGATGGAGTAATGTATGCATAACCTTTATCTAGAAGAGTCTTTATCATTTCAATTTGTTCGTTTATGTACTCTGTAGCTCTAGGTCTTTTGAAAGGTTCTTTGAAATTCATATCTTTAAAATCTTCCATTGCAGCTTTGATGTAAAAATCTGCAACTTCCCATGCAGTTTTCCCATCTCTCTTTGCAGCTTTTTCCATCCTATCTAGTCCCTTATCTGAATCATTTATCTCTCTTTCTCCCATCTTCTTCTTTTCTTCGTCAGTAAATGTTAAATGTCCTACATCTGTAAAGTTCATTACTTGTTTAACATCGTATCCAAGAAATTCTAGAGTTCTTCTTATTGTATCTGCCATTGTATATGCTCTTAAGTTTCCAATTTGTGCGTAACTATATACTGTAAGTCCACAGTTATACATCCTAACTTGAAAGGGGATTATGGGAATAAATTCTTGTTTGTATTTTGTTGCTGAATTGTAAATCTTAAGCATAAAGGTCAATTAATATTTAGAATAATGAATGATACCAGAAAATATGAAGGTTTTAGTGTATGTGTTTAGTTAGGCTTGTGCCTAACAACAAAAGAAGCAAGGCAATAAGTTTAAAGAATGAAAGAGTATATTGTTTTTTACTTCCTCAATTTTATTCATGGCAATCTTTATATATATTTCTTTTTATTACTTCCTTCTTGCGAAGTTAATAATTCCAAGAAGAATTATTGCTCCGAGTACTGAGATTATGAGGGAAGGTACATCAAGACTAAAATCACTTAAATTTACACTTTGTCTTGTTAAGAAACCGTAAATTAACCCACCAACGATACTTCCAACTATACCTACTATTACGTTAGTTAAACAACCACCAGATTTTTTATAAACAAGCAGATTTGCAATCCAACCAACTAAGCCCCCAAAAAGAATCCAGAATATTAAACTTCCCATTTTAAACCTCATAATATTTAATCTTATCAAGAGAATTTTATCACTAAAGTGGAAAAATGTTCAATTAAGGTATTTTTGTTAGTTGGTAAGTTAAACTCTGTGCTAAAATATTCGGCATATGAATAAGGCATTTAATTTCATTGAAAGAAACATTTTAAATTTGTTTTTGACATTTTTAATTGTTCTTAATCTTTTGCCTATATTGGCTCCATTAGCTGCTCACTTTGGTCTTACTGGAATTTCATCTGCAATATATTCTGTATATTCATATTTTTGTCATCAAAGAGCATGGAGAAGTATACACATATTTGATTTCCAATACGCCTGGTGTGTAAGAGATACATTTATATATTTATCCCTACTTCTTTCACTTCTAGTAACAAAGTATACAAATATTAAATCTTTGAAGTGGTATTTTGTTATTCTTCTTACAATACCAATAGCATTGGATGGTGGAATTCAAACAATAGCTGAGATACTAGATGCGGGAAAAAATGTTGCTCAATTTTACGAAAGTAACGACTTATTCCGAATGATAACTGGAACACTATTCGGACTTGGTGTGGGTTTTTGGATGTGGCCATCTTTGAAAGATAGCTTCCAAGTAGATAAAGTAGCCGATGTTTCAAAAGAAAAGCTAAGTATTATTGCAAGAATGAGAATATTTTTGGGTAACTCTTTATTAAAAACTATCTTCTCATTATTTGTATTTAACTTTGTTCTTTACTTAACAATAGTTGGGATTTGGAACGTTACATCTCCTACACATAAGCCATCTAACTTTTTAGATTCAGACAGTAAAACTAAGACTAATCAGGAAGATAGATGCAAAAGAGCAGAGGATTCAACTAACCCACTTTTTATTGCTCTTCCTGGATGTGGTGAAAAGTGATATTAATATGTAAATATATTAGTATCTACTTCTCATGGATAAAATTACAAAGATTGAAAAACCTCTTACTGAAAATCTCCCAACTGATATTAATCATGATGGAAAGATAAGCACGTTAGAAGCAGCATTATCTGATGCAAGAGATACTTTAAATACAACTTTAGCGTTTGTTACTTCAGCACTTACACTTGCAGCTTCCCTTGCATGGAATGATTTAATAATTACTTTCTTTCAAAAAGTTCTCTTTGTTCAATTTCAAACAGCAGGACTTATCTTTGGACAAGCCTTGTATGCTTTAATAATTACAGTAATAGCAGTATTTGCTATAAACAAGCTAAAGAATTTACAGAGTAAAATTGGTGGAAAGAGTATAAAATAATAATAGGATTATTAATTAGTAAAAATATATGAGTAATGAAAATGGAGTTGTGCCTTACTCCCCTAAAGAAACTAATGACGTTTCACCAGTAGGTTCAAAGCTGAGAACTCCTAGTATTAGCAGTCCTTCAACTACAGTTGATTCCAGACCAAATGTGAAAAAAGAAATAAAAAATGCAGTAGATAAAATAAAAGCAGTAGGAAATGATAGGTCAGGAAAGAAAACAGAAGGAAAAACAAAGAGGACAAGGCTAAGTGATTACTGGTCTTATACTTTCACAAGTAAAGCAGAGTTTAATGAATCTAAAGAAAAGAAAGGGGAAAGAGATGGAAAATTAACATCAGACATTGATATTCGTCTTTTATTAGGATTATTAGTTAGTGGATGCGAAATGCAGATAGGTAAGAATAGGATTAAATTCTTAGCAGATTGGATTAAAGGTGATCTTTTTGAACCTAGAACTGTTGGTGAATTTATATACTCTTTTGAAAGTATAGCAAAAGCTTTGGAAATTGAGCCTAGAGATGAAGATAGTTATCTCTATACTAGTTACTATAAAGTCTCAGATCTTAAGGCTTTGAAAAGGATGGATCCAAATACAAAATTATCTGCAATAAGAAATGTAGAGGGAGGAGAATACGTATATAATTACAACTCTTTAAACAGTATACTTAGGAGCAACATAATGAGTATTAATGAAGTTGTAAAATATGTAAGAGAACAGCCTTTAATTCAGATTGAACAACTAGGAAATTATTTAGATAAACATTTATATAAAACTAATTCTGAATCAACACTAAGGTTAGGTTTTGTACTTGGCCATCTATTTATTACTTCTTACATGAATGAAGCGGAAAAAGCTCCTTATAAAAATATTTGGAGAAATTCTTTAAGTGAAGAACCACACATGTTTTTGTCTGCAATTGTAGAACCTACTCCCATGAAAGCAAGGGTAACGAAAGAAGCGAAAAGTTTCTTCCCAGGTAAATACGATGTCGAAGGGTTTCCTTTTAGCTGGAGAAATGGTGCTAATGATATAAATAGTTCGAATCTATGGTATTTAAGTTTGTTGAATGATAAATCATCAGCTAAATACTATGAAGAAATGAGGAAAGGTGCAATGAGTCTAGGTTTTGAAGTCCCTGAATTTTCTAGAGAAAAAAGTAGAATCAAATTAGATGGACTAATATTAGGTGAAACATCAGATCTATCTGATCTTTACGAAGTAGCAACTAAACAATCAGAGTTTTCTTTAGGGACATTTCCTGCAATTGATTTACTAATGTTTCAAAGGCTTGGAAGATCAGCAGGATTTAGAGAAGTTGTAAATATACTGACTCCTCAATTTTTAAGAGAATATGTGTTTGAATATCTTAAAAAACATCAAGGAAGACTTCCAGAGTTCGAAGAAGCTGAAGGGGAGTTTACAAACTTACTTACATATTGGAACAAACCAGAATTTATATTAGATCACAGCGAAGGTATTTTATTATCTGTTGAGGGTTTCATAAAGTGGTCATTTAAATCTGAAGAAAAAATGGATTCTTCTGAAGATTCTCTTTACAAAGGGTTTTTAAAAGAGATTTATCATGGTGATGAGGCAGTTAGTTTTAAGGAACAGTTAGTAAATTCACTAATTAATGAGGGATATCTTACGAACAATGATGGACAGATAACAAAAACTGAAATGTGTCCAGAATATATATCGCTAGAGACTTTCTCAAAACTTTTGAATGTTCCTGTGTCTGCTTTCTGTAATGTGATCTCAACTATTCAGCAAAGAGTTGGAAGTAACTATGATGATATTGGGGATCTAGTTATTTCTTTTGTTGCACAAAAAAGTGCAGTGGATGGATCTATTCTAGACACAGTTGGTGAGGCAGGCGTAAGAGGTTTTTTGTTAAAATATATGAAGTATAGGAACTCAACTGACTTAATTCGCTCTGAAGGAGAAACAAAATTTTTAGGCGAATATGTAATATTGCCTCTATTACAGTTCTTTGACACTGAGTACATAACTCGAAGTTTGAGATCATATGTAATCAATCATTCAAATTGGGATACTTCTAATCTTAGTGGAAGAGAATATCTTTTTCATTTGGATGAATATTTAAGTAGTTACTATAGACCACTTTTGGTTCACTATATTACTACTGTATTAACATCAGATCGTGATCATGTCTTAGGAGATCTTTCGGATAAAGAAGTAGAAAAATACTGGTCATTTCTTGATGAAGCGGGAAATAAGAAAGTTACTGCACGAGGAAAAGCTACAGTAGATCTTTTAGAACAGCTCAAACAGTTTGATGAAATGGTTAAAAGTGGAGTATCCGATATGAGTCAGTTGGAACCAGTAACATCAAAAGTTGATTCGATTTTAACTGAACTTGAAACTTCAGTAAGTAGTGAAAATAATCTGAAAAATAGACCTGAAGTTAATGAAGTCGGATTAAATCATTCTAATGATTTATTTTTTGACGTGATAGATGGAAAGGATGGGAAAAAGACTTATGCTTTCAAACAAGATGCAAATTTAGCTGATTCATTTTTTAAAGGAATGAAAATTGCTGAAGCTGGTGGACAAGTGGAAAAATTATCTGATGCGGAAGCAAAAGATGTACTAGATAGCCTTGATCAATATTCTAGTAATCAATTCGGACAGTACATATCTTTAGGTCAGGGATTATTAGGAGAACTTAGTGGAACATTACCAAAGAAGGGATTTGAAAAACAACTTGATGGATTACTCGATCAGTCTGTAAAAAAGGGAGATTTAAACTTTATTTTGGAAATGTCATTAAGATTGGTAGAAATCTGCAAGGTTACAAAGGAGAGATATAAAAAGTATTTTGAAGTTAATTCTGTTAATACTCCAGGAACAAGTCAATTCCTTTCTGAAGTAAGTTTTGAACAGAAAGTGCAAATGAAAATCTATGTGAAACTTATTAAATCTTGGGGAAAATATTTATCCAGTGAAAGACAAAACCGAAATCTTTCCACACTTGATAAAGAGACTTTGCAGATATTAAGAGATAAGACTTCAGAGCTTTTGGGTAATAACAGCTCTCTTCCTTATATTAGAAACGATAAATTTTATGAAGTGCTGAATGCTATTCACGATTTAATTGATCAAGCTGGATGAAATTAGGTTTCCAATCTCTGCTACCTTTTCAACTGAGTACTTTCTTGCAGAAATAATTGGAGTTCCAATTCTAATTCCACTTGGTTTAAATGGTGGGTTAGGATCATAAGGAATTGAGTTTGCATTAACAATAATTCCAAGTTCTTCAAGTTTATTTGCAGCATCTTTCCCAGAAATATTTTTATCTCTTAAATCTATTACAAGAAGATGATTATCTGATCCACCACTTACGAGTCTAAAGTTATTCTTTTTAAGTATTTCTTCAAGAATTATTCTATTCTCAATTATTTTCTTTCCATACTCTTTAAATTCATCTGTCATTGCCATCTTCATAGCAAACGCAATAGCTGCTGTTGTTGCATTATGTGGTCCTCCTTGAAGTCCAGGAAATACTGCTTTATCTATTTTCTTTGCAATCTCTTCATCGTTAGAAAGTATTACTGCACCTCTTGGTCCTCGTAAACTTTTATGTGTTGTTGTCATGACTGCATCAGCGAGCCCAACTGGAGATTCATGTTCTCCTGTAACAACAAGCGCCGTGATATGTGAAATATCTGCTAATAGATATGCACCTACAGATTTTGCAATTTCAGAAAATTTCTTAAAATCTAACTTTCTAGAATATGCTGTAGTACCACAAACTATTAATTTAGGCTTACTTATTTCTGCAATTCTTTGTATTTCATCATAATCTAGAAGTTCAGTTTCTTTATTTACTCCATACGTTTCTGAGCTATAGTACTTTGAACTGAAGTTAACCTTAGCACCATGTGTAAGATGTCCTCCTGAACCAAGATCGAAACCTAGAACTTTATCTCCGGGATTAATTAATGCCATATATATTGCTTGGTTAGCAGGGGAACCTGAATATGCTTGAACATTCGCAAAGTTAGACTTAAATACTTCCTTAGTTCTGTCTATTGCTTCTTGTTCAATTTCATCTATGAATTTGTTTCCATTGTAATATCTTTTAAAGGGGTATCCTTCTGAATATTTATTATTAAGAGAACTTGCCATAATCTCTTTTATCTCATCATAACATTCAGATTCAGATGGGATTAGACTAATTGTTTCTTTTTGTCTTGCTTCTTCTTTTGAAATTAAATCGAAAATTTTAGGATCTAGTTGGTTTAACATTAGATTTATATATTATTAAGTAATTAAATGTTTTAATAAATCTAGTTAAATCATTTCTTGAGGTTCAAATCAAATAAATTGTCAAAAAGACATGCGACTGTCATAGGTCCTACTCCTCCTGGAACAGGAGTGATATAAGAAGCCTTCTTTTCAATTTCCTCGTATTCAACATCTCCATATATTTTATTTGCTTTGGTTGGATCTGTGTTATTTGGATCTTTTGTTATTCCACAATCTATTACAATTGCACCTTCTTTGATCATGTCTGTTTTTATAAGTCCTTTAACACCTGTACCAGTTATGACTATATCTGAATCAACAGTATGGTAGGATAAATCTTTTGTATGGCTATGACAGACAGTAACTGTTGCCTCATGATTAAGTAAATAACTAGCTAAGGGTTTCCCAAGTATTATTGAATTATTAATCACGACAATATTTTTTCCTCTTAAGAAATCTACTGTGTTGTTATGAGATTCTTTATTTGCAATTTGATCAAGTATTTTAACGACAGCTTTTACAGTTGCAGGTAATACTAGTGTTGAGTTATTACTTATTCTTCCAAGATTAACAGAGGACATTGCATCTAAATCTTTTAGGGGATTGATAATGTCGCATAGTTCCGTTATATCGTATGTAAATTTACTTGGAAGGGGAGCTTGGATTATCATACCAAGACAGTTTTTGTCATTATTCAATTCTTCAATCTTCTTTTTAATTTCATCGAAACTTTTAGGATCCTCGTTTGTATCTTCTTTGTAACCAAACTTAAAGAGTTTAACTTTAATATTAAGTCCTTCACCAAATTTAATTTTATTTCTTATATATATGTCACTTGAAGCATTTTCACCAAACTGGATAATTCCTACAAAACTTTCTGGGTTAAGAGGTAAAAATCTCTTATCTTCAATTATTTTATTTTTTATATCCTCGCTTAGTTTTCGTCCATCAATTATATTTGCCATTGTTTTTAATTTGTGATTAAATCCAGCCAATCGCTAGTTTATTTAAATTTTAACAGAAACCATGTCAAAAATCTCATTTACAGTTCAAGGAAAGAATGTATTTACATTTGATGAGGTTCTAGAGAAAAGATATAACTCGTTTGAATTATTCATATTCTCTTGGTTAGTTAAGTCGATACTTGTCCTATTTGCAGCACTTTCCATGTTATCCTACTTTGGTATTGTTGCAATTTCTGCAAGTGTATTTTTATTCTTATCTGTCCTAATGTTGGTATTTGGAGTTCTTAGAATTGTCATGGGAATTAGATATGGTGTAGATAAATTAAAGATATCTGAAATACTTCTACTTTCCACTTTAGTCATATTTGGTATCTCAAGATTTATTAGTCTTGGTACTAAGAATACAACAGATGGACTCTATGGAGTGATAAGCTATACGTCATTATTATCTGTAGTTCTAGCTTTACTATTCTTCTTAAGAAACTATTCTGCGAAAGCGCTAAAAGTTGTACTTGGGATAGGATACTTCTTTGTTTCACTGAAAGTAATTCTAGATATGTTTTATGTAATTCAAGCATTAATAGTTGCACTTCAAACCTCTACCAAACAAGTTGCGGCAATTAGCGGATTAAACTTTGCAGTATATATGGTAGCAATCGGTATGTTCTATCTTCTTCTTAAACTTAAGATGAAGATATATTTCAAAATACTTTCATACGCACTTCTCATAAGTTCTTTATTCCTCCTTTCTTCAAGTATGGGTGGATCTGCAACTTCATGGGTTGTAGCACTTCTTTCAATTGTTCTTTTAGTAATTGAGATTGTTCTTAACTACAAGAAGATTATTGAATTTATTAAATCAACAGTTAATTCAATAAAAGATAAGAGATATGTAAGTTTTGGAATTAACATAGCAATAATCTTAGTTGTGGTCGTACTTACTATTGCAGGTGTCTACTTACTCTTAAGTAAATTGAATATTGGTTATGTAGGAAGTGAGTTCTCATCATTCTGGTCAAACTTTAATACTGGAAACACACTTAAGAATGTATTTGGATCATCTGTAGACTTTGGAAATCCACTTACAAATACTTTCATGAAGCATGTTGGACTTAATTTTGGAGTACTACCACTTTTAGCTCTTACATCTTTAGTAGGTCTAATGGTATATAGAGTTATTAAGTGTCTTCCAAAGCATACTGAAGTATATCTCTACTTTATTCTATTCGGATTCTTACACTCTATCTTAATGCCTATAAGCATGCTTCCACTTTTGGTCTTGGCTTTCGTATTCTTGTCTTTAGAAGAGATAAAATGTAATAGAGTGAAGTCAGTAAAAGGGGGGAAGACTGTAAAGTCAGAAAAACCTTCTCAAGATGAGAAATCTGAGAAGTATGAGAGATCAAATAAAGGAAATACTTTAACAAGAAAAGAAAGAAGACAGGAAAAGAGAGAAAATAAAGTGATGAATGAGCATAAGGATCAGGCTGTTTCAAAGGTAGTTCCAACAAACAAGAAAAATAAGTAGGATATATATTGAATTGAAGAATACACTGATAAAAAAAATCAAAGAGATAGATATTACTAAAATAACTATTGTTATATTTCTCCTTACCATATCTATTCTTACAAGATTCTATCCACCTGTAAGTCCAACAAATGGAATGGTGTTTGATGAATCTTACTTTGTTCCTCAAGTTGAAAGTTATGCAGTTGGAAAGTATTTCTTTGATCCCCATCCTCATCTTGCACGTATGTTCATGTACTATGGAATGAAGATGTTCAATCCTAGTGCAACTAGTTTAATAGATCCATCTAAGCTTGCAAATAAAGTAGATAACTACAAGACTCCACTTAACATGGACGGAATTAGATTCTTTCCAAGAGTATTTGGATCTTTAGTTCCCATAATGTTATTCCTCGTAGCTTTTGAATTTATTAACTGGAAAAGAAGAAAAGATCCTAACTATTTTTTTCCGCTACTTGTGTCACTGCTTGGAGTATTTGAAAATATCTTCATAGTAGAATCTAGATATGCACTTATTACGCAGTTTCTACTTTTCTTTATGTTACTTCCAATATATTTTTCAATTAAGTACTACAAATCTGCGCTTAATCATTTCTCACTTTCTAAGTTTAAGACTTCAAAGATCCTTTACACAATTAAGTATCTATTGAATGAAAGTAATATATACCTATTAATTACTGGTTTAGCTTTAGGAACTGCGGTTTCAACAAAATGGTTTGCATTATCTGTTCTCCCATTTATTCTAATTCTAATTTCTGTAAGACAAGCAAGGCAAGATTCAAAGTATTTAGATCTTGTTTCTGAAAGACTACTTAAAAGAGGATCAGTATTACCAAGTACTGGAGTTGCAGTTGAAATACTCAAAAGAAAAATGAAAGCATGGAGAGATTCAAGTCGAATAGTTTTTGCTAAATATATTTTGAGTGTAACTGCTAAGGTTTTAGTAGTTATTGCTCTAGCATTTATAGTCTACTCAGGAGTATTTGCATGGCACTTTAGTAAAATAACTACCTTCGCTGACTCTGCTGAGGAAATTAGAGACTACTGTCCCGACTATTACAATGACTTAAAGAATGGTACTCATAACGCTACTTTCCTTTGTAAACTATATTCTCAATATGAGTTGTCGAATAAATATGAAAGATATGTTCCTGAATTAGACTTTACAAAGAAGGATGAGATTGGAAGTAAGTGGTTAACTTGGCCAATTATGTCAAGAACAATAAGTTACTACTGGCAAACAGATAACTCAGAGGAGTATTCATTTGTTTATCTAATGGGAAATCCAATTAATTGGGCATTTGGAATAATTGGAATAGTATTACTTTTTTCTAAGATTATTGTGGATTTCTTTGAAGGAAGAAGAATTAACATTGTTCATGCTCTCCTTATCATGCTTTTCTTTGCAAATTGGTTACCTTATGCCTTCATTTCAAGAGTTATGTATCTTTATCATTACATTCCAGCACTTATGTTCTCCTTTATTATCTTCGGAGTTGCTCTTAAAGATGTAGTTATGCAAGCAGTAGATAGAGTATTGAACCAAAGAGTATTTACAGAAACAAAGGGACAACAAAGAGAAGAATTTGAAAAGAAAGTAGAGGGATCTATGAAGAAAGAAAACAAAGTAATATCAGCAATGAAAAATCTTGCAAGTAAATTAGATACTTCAGGAAATCCTGCGATAATAATTAAGGGAGTAATATTTGCTTTGATTGTTTTAGCATCTCTTGTTAGTTATTTTTACTATTATCCTCTTACATATCTATATCCTCTAAGCAAAGAACAATTTGAAGCAAGGTATCTTGTGAAAGATTGGGATATGAAATGGCCAGGAAAATAATCAAATCTCTTTACTTCATATTAGAAATTTATTAGTCTATATCATCGGTATATTTATATACATGTTATCTGTCAGGTATGAGACTTAACAAAACAAGAATTATTCTAATTATAATGATTGTTTCTACGATTGTCCTAGGAGGAGTCGCTGTATTCGTAGGATATAGGCTTCAACAGAATCAAATATCTGCACCAACAAAAGCATCATCTTGTTCATGTCCAGGTGGTTATCAAGGACCTGATAAAGACAATAAATGTTGGTCACAAACTGAAACTGGAAAAACAGTTGCTGCTAGTTGTACAGGTGACACGACGCAATCCAACAAGTCTAATGATGCAGGAAGTCCACAGGGAGATCCACAATACTGTGTTGATATTTGTTGTACACCAAGCGGAGGGCAGGTAGGGTGTGTTCGTGCACATTATTCAAATGGTGATTTTAATGTTAATGGTGGGGCTTCTTTTTGTAACAATGGAAATCATGTAGATGGTGGAAGTTGTAAAGCAGTTTCGACGACACCTTCTAAATGTGGAAGTGGTCCAGCTTGCAATGGTGATCAAGTTTGTGTAAATAATTCTTGTCAAAACATTTCTGGTAATGAAGCTGCATGTAAAGCTGTTGGGGGGTGTTGGAATAATTCTGGTGGAGCTTCTGGAGGATGTACTGCTTCAGGAGATGTTTGGTGTGGCCCTGGAAACTGTGTAGCAGGAAGAACTGATTTATGTCAGTATAAATGTGTTGGGGGGACAGCAGGTTCTCCAGGTAGTTTGGGGTCAGCAGTTAACCAAAATGTTGCATGTGTAGCAGGAAGTTGTCAGGCAGGGTATTGTTTAAATAAAACACCAAACTCAGCAAATTTTGGACAGTGTATTTTAAATAGTGGCGCAAATAGCGCGTTATGTGCTGGTTCGAGTAATGCATCTGGTTCATGTCAGTTATGTGAATGTGGTAGTCAATGTGATTACAATGGTGGACAAGAATGTAGAAAGAATTGTCATGCAGTAGATTGTAATGTTGCTATTCCAGATTGTGGCCAATTGGATTTTAATTGTCCAGGAACACAGTGTGGTGCAAACAACATTAACAAATGTGCAAACTGTACAATTAAACCTACAACTTCAACTAGTAAATCTTCTTCAACAGTTTCAAGTGCCCCTATTATTCCCTCTTCTCTAGATGCCATGATTGGTGGTAGGGTATATTGTCAGGATACTGGTGGACAACCAGTTCCTATAGCAGGTGCAACTGTTGCTGTAACATATGGTTCAACAACTATTAATGCAACTACAGATGCAGATGGATACTATACAAGTTCTCAATTTAGTTTTTCTACAGCTGGTGTAATAGTAGCTGCAGATGTTGCTACATTACCAAGTACATTTAATAACGGACTTCCAACATCTCAGTTAAAAACTAAGTTTGCTGAGAATTGTATGGCAGCAACAAGTGCTCTAACTCCAGCTGGATGTTCAACAGGAGTGACTCCAAACTTCTATTGTGATAGTTCAAGTGCAAAGAGTAGTTATGCTAATTGTAAAATTACTGCAGCTAGTAATTTAGCTACGGGTACTGGATTTAGAGGATTTAGATTTAAATATACAAATTGTTCTGCACCAGTTCCTCAGTGTGGTAATGGAACAGTAGATGCTGGAGAAATGTGTGATCCAGTTGGATCAGTAGGACAGTGTGCTAATGGAGGTAAATGTTTAAATGGATGTACATGTTCAACATGTGGATCAACTTGTACAACAAATGATCAATGTCCAAATGGTTATGCATGTAGTAAAGGACAATGTAGAAATCCAGCATGTCCAAATGCTAATGAATGTAGCTGTGGTACATCCTCAGTACCTTCAACTGCATTATTTGATGACAATAGACTAGGATTAATGTTTGGATTTGTATTAATCCTATTAGGAATTATTCTTCTTAGAAGTAAAGTGGTAATGAGTCTTTTAACTCCAGCACTAGTTGGTGTATTTGGAACTTCTATACTTAAGTATGTTGATCCAGAACTAGCAAAGAAGGAATATGAGAAGAGTGTCATAGAAAGTGACGAAGAATAGTAACTGAGATTTTAATAGGTTAGTTTGTATTTATTTACACTCTGACCTATTTTTTTTGCCTAACATAAATCTAAAAATGATTATTCTTTACATTCATCTCGAATACTTTTCTTACAGATCTCTAATCTTCTTCTAACCTTCACATTGTTACAATCCTTTCAAAATTAGTTAATATTTTTAGTTCTATGAATAAAGAAAACTCAATAATTCTTTTTAATGGAAAGAAAGTAAGAAGGCACTGGGATAATGAAAAAGAACTCTGGTATTTTTCTGTCATTGATATAGTTGAGGTATTAACAGAAACAGACCGTCCAAGAAAATATTGGAATGATTTAAAGGTAAAACTAGAAAAAGAGGGAAGTCAACTGTCCGATAAAATCGGACGTTTTAAAATGTTAGCTCCAGATGGAAAATTACGAGAGACTGATGTTGCAGACACAGAAACTATACTCAGATTAATCCAATCTATTCCATCTCCTAAAGCGGAACCTTTTAAGTTATGGCTTGCTGAGGTTGGATACCAAAGGATTCAGGAAACTGAAGATCCTGAATTAGCTATTAATAGAACTATTAGAACTTATCTTCAAAAAGGATACTCACCGGATTGGATTAATCAAAGACTTAAAAGTATTGAGATTCGAAAAGAATTAACAGATGAATGGAGAGAAAGAGGTGTAAAAGAAGAAACTGATTTTGCTATTCTTTCCAACCTTTTAACTGAAACATGGTCTGGTATGAGTGTAAAGGAATACAAAAAACTTAAAGGACTTCGTAAAGAGAACTTAAAAGATAACATGACAAATCTTGAATCTGTTCTTAATATGTTGGCTGAAGTTTCAACTACTGAAATATCTAAAGAAAAAGCACCTCAAGATATGAAGCAAAATATTGATGTAGTAATGAAAGGTGGTAGTGTTTCTAAAGTTGCAAAAGATGAGATTGAAAAACAACTTGGAAGATCGGCTATTAATAACGAAGATATAGAGGAAGTAGAGAAGGATTAGTCTTCTTGTCTAGCAATTACAATAAGTCTTTTTGCGTTATTTCCAAATGGATAACAAGTCATAAGTGTAAGTGTTTTACCACCTTTGTTATCTAACACATTTGTATCTGTTGGATTAATAATCTTTATTTGACTAACAGTATATTCAATCTTCTTTGTATCCATTTCTACATATATTTTATCTCCAGTATTAAGTCCTCCTAACTTTGTAAATTCTACAACTGGATTGTTCGGATCGTATCTATACACAGTTGGATCTATTGAGTGACCATATATAAAGACATTGCCATTTTGTCCTGGGATTGGAGTACCTGCGAAGTGAGCTAAACTACTTTCAAGAATTGGTTTGTATGTACTTTCTATATCACTTTTTACATTAGCAGTTACTTTTGCATGAACTGTATTAATCTTAGGAATATCTAAGTAGAATGAACCTTTATAGTTAGAGCTTACAGTATCTGTTCCTCCAAAATTAGATGATGAGATTATTTCTGAAAAGTATCCACTTTGAGGAGAGGATATATATGCTAGTTTATCTTTGTAATAGTTTTCATTTACTGCGGATATTGGACTCAAACTGTTATTCAAAATATTTGTTTGAATAAATGCAAGAATTTGTGGAGTAATTTGAGTTATTAACAAAATTATTCCAAGTAGTATGAATATTGAAGGGACGATTAATCCAATCCAACGGGATCCAGAATAGTTCTTTAAAAACTTATGGTAACTACTACTAATATTTTTCCATAGTGAGCTTTCTTTAACCTCATCTTTTTGTTTCTTTTTTATTATCAGTAAATCTCGAACTTCCTCATGTGATATCTCTTTATTTTTTATTGGAGCCTTTTTGTAAGATTGCAGTGACATAGTAATTTCTAAGATACATTGGAGATAAAAATTTATCAAACGAATATATTTGAATGAATTGCATTCTCTTTGAATACTAATTAATATAGTAGTATTAAATTATATATCTTTAAAAATGACTGGTAAAAAATTGGCTACATTTGGTAAAGTTTTTCTAATTGCAATTTCAGTTGGAGTTGGAATAATGTTGATTTACCTTTTGTATTCATATATTACCGACCCTGTAATTAATGCGAAGAATATTAGGATAACTAATTTAACAGATTCTTCTGCAACTGTTTCTTGGGAGAGCAATGAGGCATCAAGAGGAGCAGTAATTGTATCTTCAGATAACAAATTCGATATACTGACAAATTTTAGTAAACCAAGATTCTTTGATGATAGAGATGTGAATACTACAACATCAAGATTTACTCATCATGTAACAGTTACAAATCTTAATCCTGAAAGTAAGTACTACTATAGAATTGCTGGAATGTTTAAAACATTTGAAACTACATATCCATCTTTAGAAACACTTAAAGTAAATGATGATTTAGTAACTCCTGATCCTATGTATGGATCTTTTCCAACTGAAACTACTTTGGACTCAATAGTATATGCAAAAATAAATGACGGTCTTGAACTATCTACCTACCTAAATGATACAAGAGCCTTCTCGTTAGATAAGACAAACACAAGAGGTACATATAAGCAGGGTGACAAGATTAAAATAAGCATATATACAAAAGATAGTTTTACTTCTTATGAATCAGCTGTCGGTGTAGATCAACCAATGGATCTAACAAAGATAGTAGATTCAGGAACTATTGTTAGTTCAGTATTTTCATTATCGACAAATATTATAGATTCTGTATATGCAGCTAGAGTCTGTCGCCCATGTCCTTCAGATAAGCCAAATGGACCAGATGGATATGGTAAGTGTTGGGGTTCACATGGAGAAAGTACTGAAGTATGTTCTGATACACCAACACAAGCCCCAGCAACAACCACTGGAACTGGACTTAAACAGGAGGGTGATGTAAAAGCAAAAGAAGATCTTGCGAAACAAGCATGTCTAACCGCAGGTGATTACTGTGGTGGAGGTGGCGATTTATATCATTGTAGCGGTAAAGGTATCGGTAGTGTTTCAAACCCTTGTGGAGTAGGTCAGTGTCAAGAAAACAAAGCAGGGAAAGCTGATGAGTGTAAGAAGCCAGTAGCTGCGCCTAGTGATACAAAGCCAAATAAAGTGCCAGACCTAGTCCCAACACCAGGTGCTGATGTGAAACCATGTGGCAACATTGAAGGTTTAACGTGTGGGACATATATCACAGGTTCGTCTGAATGTGTTCAAACAGATGGTACCCATGTGAGTTGCTGTCCACCAGGTCAGAGTAAGACCTTGGATAATGGAGTGGAAAGATGCGGAAATCCAAGTAACCTTTCTACACTTACACTTCCTAAATGTGGAAAAGGTTTAGATTGTCAAGGTAAAATGGATGGGGCATCCCCATGTACGGATCCAACTAACTCGACGACAATATATTGTTGTGCATCTGGAAAATCTGTAGTTACCCGAGGAGAATCTAAGTTTTGCGGAGATTCAAATTCCATTCCAAATCTTACAACAACAACTTCCGTTGTAAATTCTCCTTCAAAAGAAGTAGTAAAAGCTACAAATGTAGATCAATGTGGAAAAGGTTTAGATTGCCAGGGTAAAATGTCTGGTTCAATGGTCTGTGTTAGCGATTCGGATGTTGATACTTCACCACACAATTGCTGTCCATCGGGTACATCTGTAGTCCTATCAAACACTGGAGTTAAGGTTTGTGGACATGGAAGTTATGTTGGTGTAGGACCGAAGCCAGCAATGAATAACCATATCCAAAGTAACCTTAATGCTGCAGCTGTTCTTGGAGTGAGCGATTCTAGTTCTCAAACTACTGTTCCAGTCGATGGTATTGGGACATACAAAATAAATTCAATCAGTGGATATAATTTAACAAATAAAGAGGTTAAGGTCATAGATAGTAATAATTTGAAAATTAACTTCTTTGAGGATTTAAATGGAGATGGAATAAAACAAGATAATGAGCCATTCATAACTACTCCTCTTGATGTAAAGATTGAGAAAGTAAGTGATACTACTATTTGGGATTTAAAAGTGGGCTGGAACTTAATTAGTTTTAATTTAGTCAGTTCTAGCATCAAAACAGCAAAGAATCTTTTAGATGAGATTACTAATCAGGGAGGATATGCTACACATGTTGCAACATATAGAAACGGTAAATGGGTAATGTATAGTCAAAGAGCTGGGATTGTATTAGGACAAGATTACAATCTAGTTCCAGGAGAAGGATACTTCGTGAGAGTTCATCAAGCAGTAACATTGAAATTAGATGGAAAGAAAATCGAAAAACAAAATCCAGTATATGTTTCTACTGGATGGAATCTTCTAGGCTTTAGAACAGATGCAAATAAGAAGGCTTCAGTATTGTTAGATGGGATTAACAAAACAGATGGAGTTACTGTAGATACAGTAACTAAGTATTCAGATGGAAGATATGGAAACTTAGTAAAAGATTCAGGAACAGTATATGGTCAAGACTTTGTAATAGATGAAACATCTGGATATTTTGTAAGAGCTACGAAGGGTGGCAAGAGTGTAAATACATACTAAGTGATAATAATTAGTCCGAATGAAATTAAATGAGAAGAATATAATCGTTAATCACTTTGTTGCCTTTAGAGGGATAAAGCTTTTAATCGCTACTTCCGTAGTCATTATCTCACTAATTCTTTTTACTATAGTTATCAAGTATTTATCTGAACCATCTCTTATTGTTAGTAATCTTCAAATCACAAACATTACAGACAGTAGTGCAACGGTAACTTTTCTAACAAGTGAACCAAGTAATCCATATGTTGTAGTTAATGAATTCAATAACTTCAGTATATTTAATCAATTTAATAAGAAATTCTTTCAAGATGATAGATCAGAATCAAAAGATAGGTATACTCATCATGTAACAATAACAGGACTGAAACCTAATTCGAAGTACTATTACAAAATTACAACAGGACTTAAGAATGTAGAAACTGACTATCCTTCACTTGAAACAGCACCTGTACTTGAAACTCTTCAAATCCCATCTCCAAGTTATGGAGAATTTGATAAAGATATTAGTAATGATAGTATTGTTTTTCTTCAGAATCCCAATTCTCAAATATTATCGGAGGTACTTAATGAAAGTAATGCATTTTCAATTGATAAGAGTAATCTAAGGGATAAAAATTTCGAAGCATTAACTTTAAATAAGGAAGATGTTTTAACTTTTAAGGTTATTAATCACAACTCTTCATATGTCTTTGTATCTAAAGTTGGAGAAGATCAACCTATTGATATCCAATTAGTTAAATCAAAAGTATCGCTTAATAACAATATATTAGGGGATGTGAATGCACAGTATTTATGTGGAGGATTAGGAACTGCATGCGGGTATGGAGGAACTGGAGTATGTACACCTGGAGGGTGTCAAGGAGAGAAAGTCCCTTCATCTAGTTCTTCTTCTAAATCAAGTTCGTCAACATCAAGTAGTTTACCATCCCCAAATTTATCTTCTTCTTGTGGAGGATTAGGAACTCATTGTGGATATGGAGGAACTGGAACATGTACTCCAGCTGGTTGTTTAGGAGAGATAATTCCTTCCTCAAGCTCATCATCTTCAAAGCTTACTATTTCAGAATGTTCAGGTAATGATGGAAGGTGTAGTGGCAAGATGATTCAAAATTGTAATAATGGGAAATGGACTAATTCATATTCTTGTGATGGAACAACTCAAAAATGTTCTAATGCTTCTTGTGTTGAAATCAATCCATCAACACAGATAGCTATTAAAAAGCCTGAGGAAATGAAAGATAAAACGAAATCTGAATGTAGTAAATTACCAGATGGTGGAAGTTCAGACCCTTTATGCTATAAATATATTCCTGAGAGTTTATTAGACCCAAACAAAGAGTCCTTAGAAACTGCTTCAAAAACACTATCATCAGAAAATTGTAGTCCAGTTGGACAAGCACCAATACTTAATCCTTGTTGCAGTGGACTAAATCTTGACTCATCCCTACATATTTGTATTTCAAAGACAGTTTCATCACAATCATCAGTAGATAGTAAGATTGTTAATGTTAAGGCAAATGATCAAAACCTCGTTGGGGCCAATGCCTGTGGACAGGTGTCTATTTGCACAAGTTTATCTGGTGGAGTTCCTGAGGTATATACTAAGTGTATAAGTGATATTTCTACGAAAGGAAATTTGGCATATAATCAAAATCCAAATGGGGTTAATTCTGAAGATTTGGTTAATGCAACTAAAAAAATTATATCCTCAACATCAACAGATTTAGTTACAAGAAATTTAATTAGTACAAGTGATGAATATCTCAAATCCACTCTGAATGAATTATCAAAAGGAAATGATGTAATTGTTGAAGTATATGGAAAACATACCGGAAACAATTGGACACCAACAACTAAAAGTGATTCAAGTTTTTTTCATTATGCAAGAGTATTAGGGGTGGAAGAAATTAATCACGAGAAATTCGTTATTTTAGAAAATACAATCAATCCGGAAGCCTCAGAAGTAATTAAAGTAAAACTTTCTGATTTTAATTCAAGTCTCCTAGATAGGAACTTCGTTAATGGACAAATTGACAAGGGTATTGAATACGTTCAGATAGTTGTTGATAAGAAAGTTACAGATAAGTATGTAACAGAGACATTAATTCCACTTAAGAATAACGGAACAACTTTTCCAGAAAATGGATTACTCAAGAATGATTTTCTAACTACAATTAACGCAGAGGCAACAAATACAATGACTGTATATGCAGGTAAATTATCAACAAGTCTCCTAGAAGACAAAAGTTCAGAAATACTCGGATTAAATATCAGTGGTAATTCATATTCGGGTGAAGCAAAAGTTAATATATTAAAAGATGGAAACCAAATTATCAAATTCTTTGATGATAAAAATGGTGATGGAGTCAAATCTGATGATGAACCATTCATTACAGAACCATTGGAAGTTAAATTAGAGAATATATCTAAGATTAATAAAATTGAATTAAAAGAAGGTTGGAATTTAATTAATGTAAACATATTGAATGAAAAAATTAAAACAGCAAATGATTTATTAATTGAAATATCGAGACAAGGAGGATATGCAACACATGTTGGAACATATCGAAATGGGAAATGGATACTATTTAGTGAAAGAGCTGGAAACAAGTTTGGAGTCGACTTTAACCTTATTCCAACAGAAGGATATTTTATTAGAGTATATAAAGCGCTATCGTTAATTATTGAAGGAAATAGGATTGAAATTAGTAGTCCTATATATATAAATGTAGGGTGGAATCTATTAGGATTAAATACAGACAAAGATAAGAAAGCATCTATGTTAATAGATGGAATTAACAAGACTGAAGGAGTAGCCATAGATACAGTAACTAAGTATTCTGATGGAAGATATGATAATTTAGTAAAGAGTGAGGGAACACTGTATGGACAGGATTTTACTATTGATCAAAATTCAGGATACTTTATAAGAGCATTAAAAGCTGGAAAGATAGTGAGTTCATATTAAGTCAATTATCTCTTCAAATGATTTTGTATTAATGTTAACCTTATAAATTCATAAAGTTAACAATTAAATGCGTAAGTCACTTAAAAATAAGTCATCATTTTTAAATCATTTCAAAGCCTTTAGAGGAATAAAGTTAGTTATCCTCCTCACCCTATTACCAATCCTACTATTAATAAGCTTTATTGTAACGACATATTTTCAAGAGAAGGATATTAATGTTAAGGATATTCAAATAACAAATATAACAGATGGTAGTGTAACGGTAACTTTTCTAACAAGTGAACCAAGTAATCCATATGTTGTAGTTAATGAATTCAATAACTTCAGTATACTTAATCAATTAAATAAGAAATTCTTTCAAGACGATAGATTCCAACAAGATAGATATACTCATCACATTACAATAACAGGATTAAAATCCAGCTCTAAATATTACTATAGAATCTCAACAGGACTTAAGAATGTTGATACAAATTATCCATCACTTGAAACAGCACCTGTCCTTGATACTCTTCAAGTGCCATCTCCAAGTTATGGTAAATTCGAATCAATAAGTGATGATCAAATCGTATTCTTAACACTAGGTTCAAGTCAGGTAATTTCCTCAGTAACAAACGTAAACGGTACGTTTACGCTAGATAAGAGTAATTTAAGAACAAAAGATTTATCCTCTCCTGTTTCTTACAAAGATGGAGATACTTTAAACTTCTCGGTTATAAGTCATGATAAGAACTTAAAATTTGACTCTAAAGTTGGTGAAGACCAACCAGTCAAGATACAATTAAGTTATCTGGTTAATCCAATAAGTACTAGTACTTCATTAAACAGAAGTGTTGTTGACAGTGTTAAAGCAGCTGCTACTTGTGATCGTAGGCAGTATAACGAGTGTTGTACGAAAGTTGGGACAAGTAGGCATGTAACAGTTACAGACTGTGATGCAAATGGAAATCCTTCTGCATGGAAAGTAGAAAACTGTATTCCAGATACTGTATGTACAAAGGATAAGACTCCAACATGTGCATCTGATGAAGAAAGAATAGGTGCAGATTGTGTGAAAAAAAGTTTACAATCTGCCTCGTCAAACTCATCAAGTACAAGCACTCCTCCATTAGTCCAACCAGTTAATAAGAACTTTTGTACAGACAAATCTGAAAATGGACTTTATTGTGATGGTAACTCTTTAGTTAAATGTGTTAACCAAAATGTAGATAATAGGAAGGATTGTGGATGGTCATCACTAAACAACACAGCACTTGGTTGTTATATTATGCCTCCTCATAATTCAGACTATTGTAATACAGATAGTAAAGTAAAGATCTCTAGTGAAACAAAAGATTTAACACAAGAAAAACAAATCTCTCAGGCTGAATCTAATGCAAATTCAGCTTGTACTAATAAGTCAGCTGGAAAGTGGTGCGGTGGAGATAACCTATACAATTGTAGTGGAAATAACACAGGACAATTTGTTGAAGATTGTACTTCAAAAGGTTTGAAGTGTATTGATGGGGGATTAAATACTGCAGACTATTGTGGTGCACCTAAAACTGTTGCTCCAGTTACAGTAAAGCCAGAAGTACAATCAATTGCTAATCTTAAATGTCCAGATGCTACTGGAAAATATGACAACGGTTGTATATGTAAAACATTAGATGGTTATGTTAATCCAGTTGTTGGTCAGACAGTAGATTTCCCAACAGATTCTAATGGATATTGCTCATTTAGAGTAACTAATAAATGTGAGAAATTAAACTCAATTTCAGATACATATGGAAGACCTTGTTCTACAGTTATCGATACCATGAATGATGATGATACTGGTCTTTATGCTTCCTATCCATTTTGCGCAAGCAAAACAAATGGTAGATGGTGCGATGGTTCTAATTTAGTTCAGTGTGAAGGTGGTGGAAGTCCAAAAGGATATGTTGCACAAAACTGTAGTGATACTGCAGATACTTGTAAAACTGGAACAGATGGTAACGATGACTATTGTACTGACCATAGTATGGCGTTAGATACACAAGATAATAGTGATATTCAATGTGCCGTAGATGCAAATGCAGACGGAAATTATTCAGGCCTTAGAAATATAGGTTTTTCTTCTGATTTAACTAAAGATATTCAAACTCCAACAGGGGATTGTTATTCAAAACAAACAGTATCTATTTCTACAAACGCAGATAAAGTATGTGAGTGGGTAAATTCTGGAACAAGAACTTGTCATAGTTCAGGTACTTCTATTGGAATACAAAAACAAGCTGGAAATGGTACATTTCTTCCAAATCTTTTACAAAGCGTATACGCAGATGCAAATATTGTTACAGATAGATTAAATATTGCTGAAACTGGAATCTTTACAATAGCTGTAAAGGATTACACTTCTAAGGTAAACCAAGTTAAGGTTTATGATCCTAACACTTACAAAGTGAAGTTCTTTAATGACATAAATGGAAATGGTGTTCAAGATAAAGGAGAGGAATATATTAGCGATCCTCTAGACATTAAACTCGAAAAGATTGAAGATGTAAAAAAGATAAATCTAAAAGCAGGTTGGAATTTAATTAATGTAAATATTGTTAACAACAAATTTAAAACTGCAAAGGATTTAATTGACCAAATTAATTCACAAGGTGGGTATGCAACACATGTTGAAACATATAGAGATGGTAAGTGGATAATTCTGACTGTTAGAGCAGGAAGTCAGTTTGGAGTAGATTTTAATCTAGTTCCATCTGAAGGATACTTTGTAAAAGTAATTAAACCTGTAGGTTTAATATTAGAAGGTAATCTTATACAGAAAAATACTCCAATATATTTAAGTGATGGTTGGAACCTTGTAGGACTTAGAACAAGTGTAAGTGAAAATGCTTCTAATTTAATTAAGAATATAAATAAAACAGAGGGAGTAACTGTAGATACAGTCACAAAGTATGATGGAAGATATTCAAATCTTGTTAAGAATGAATCAACTATTTATGGACAAGATTTTAGTATTGAAGATAATTCAGGTTATTTTGTAAGAGCATCCAAAGCAGGAAAAGTAGTTTCTAATTATTAATAAATATATTTTATATTAATTAAATAATAATAATTAATTAAATGTATCTTTGCATTACAAAGACTGTTGCAAAGATATTTAAAATAGTCTAATCTTTCTTTATATTATATTTTTATAAAACGTTCATGAAGAAAAAATTTGGAAAATTGTTAGGTGGAAAACTTCTGATCCTAACGCCAATAGTGCTAGTAGTAGCATTCTTTTTGTATTTTCTAATAGCATATCTTCTTGAACAGCCGATAAATGTAAAAGATCTGAAGATATCTAATATTTCAGATGGATCTGCAACAATCAGTTATCTTACTGATGTTAAAACAAAAGGATCTGTATTAGTCTCTACAGAAAATTCATTTTCAATTTTTGATGCAATTAAAGCACCAAGATTTGTAGATGATAGAGATAATCTTACAGATTCATATACTCATCATATAACTGTAAACGGATTAACTCCTGATTCTAAATTCTATTTTAGAATTGCAGGTAATTTAAGATTTGCTGAAACAGCATATCCAATGATTACGACTTTCCCAACATTAGATACTTTAAGAGTACCAAGTCCTTCATATGCTAAATTCACAACACAAGATAATGATGTCCTTGTTTTCTACACCTTAAATGATAGTTCATTACAATCTGGGGTATTAACAAGTGATCTTTCTTTAACACTTGATAAATCTAATATTAGAACAAAGATAGGTGATGATATTGTAGCTTATAAGACAGGAGATACCATTAAAGTAGATGTAGTAGGAAAGAAAGCTAATAAGTTAAGTTTTGATGTAACAATAGGACAAGATGAACCATTCGTAACTCCAGTTTTTGACAAAATAGATCAAGCAGTACAAAGTAGTTTAAATCCTAGTGTGATGGGAAGTGTATTAGCAGCAGCTGCATGTGATCCTAATCCTCACAGAGAATGTTGTTCAGGTGGTGATGCAGGTAAAAGTAAATCTGTTATTGTAAAAACATGTGATGCAAGCGGAAAAGCAACGGCTTGGGATGTTGGAGGTTGTGATTATACTGATCCTGCTTGTACAGTAGAAAAGAAAACTATTCCAAATTGTGACCCAGGATTTAGTTACGTCGGTAATCAATGTGTAGTAGATGCTACTAAAGCACCAGATAATACAGTTAAAGCTCCTGCAGCCCCTGGAGCTTCAGCGGGTACAGTAGCAACTGGAAATCCTCTAAATGTTAAATCTTGCCCATCAGGTTATCCAACAGTATGGACATGTCAAGGAAATGGAAGGTATCATTGTGATACTGCTGGTGGAAATGTCGTTTCAGAAAATTGTCCTAATGGGTGTAAAGCCAATGCAACTGGTGAAAATGATATATGTCTTCCTGTTGCTGTTGCGAGTGGTGTTACAGCTGCATTTCCTGCGGGAAATGTACCTGATTGTACTCCAAAACCAGATATGCCTGATGAAACTGTTATAGCATGTGCAGGTGGAAAAGCTGATAATTTTAGTAAATGTGAAAATGGAAGAAAGACTGTTACATCTGGACCGTTAGCTGGTAAGGGGTATTGGATTAATTGCACAGGAAATTCCTTAGAAGGCACTGATTTAGGTTGTACTTATTATAAGAATCCAGATTCTAATAACACAAAACCAGTTTGTCTTAGTGACGCAAAATGTAAAGAATCGGGAAGCAATTTTGTTCTTAATACCGTTACCGGTGCTTGTGAAGTTAATAATGCGTTGGAAGTAGACTCTGTATGTACTGCAATCATAGATGGACAAACATATACAGGTAATACTGCAAATGATCGAACTTGTAAAAGTCCAGCGATATGTCAACTTAACCCTGCAAATTTTGGCAAAATAGTTACATACAATCCATCAACAAAATTATGCGTGGAGGATACTTCAAAAACTTTGGATGCTGAATGCACCGATCCAAAAACTAATTTAACTGGCCATTATAAAGAAACTCAATATGGTCCCATTTGTTTATCAGATGAAATTTGTTCAAAATTGGATGGCAATTCAACTCATGTATTTCTTCCTACTGGTGGCACTAGTGGTGCTGGAAAATGTGGTGCTCCAGTTACCTTAAAAGATAATGTTACTTGTGGTGTAAAGGCAGATCAACTAGATCCTAATAGTGAAACTTATCAAGGAAGTACTAAAAATGGAAAATGTGTATCCCCTAAGATTTGTTCGATGCAATCTGTTAATGGTATAGCAACGACTCTTCTTCCAGATGGATCTTGTGGGGTAGATAAAACGGCTGGGACAAAACCATGTTGGATTGAAGGTGTAGAGGGAACTCAACAAAAAGATGATATATGTAATTCAGATGATATATGTCAAAAAGTAACAAATAAGAATAGCTTAGCGAAAATGACAGGTAGTACTTGTGTTAATCCCAATGACTCAACATTAGTGACAAAGACATGTACAGCTTATGTTGATAAGAAGCCTGTTCAAGGTAATTGGAATGGAAAAGAGTGTATTTCTGGCCCAGTTTGTGATGCAAGAGAAAAATCTCCTGGTCACGTTGTAACAACAGATGGAAAATGTATTCTTTCAAACACAATTGTGCCACTTAACCTTGATAAAGAACCATGTAATTATGATGGTAAATATGATGGAACAAAGAATAATGTTGGTGAAAACTTTGGAACTGCAACAACTCCAGATTGCCGAGGGCCTCATATGTGCGACTTAACTAAAGAAGTTTATGTTGGAGGTAATTGTGAGCATTTACAATTACAAGATGGCACAACTTGTCCTGTAGGTGGAACATTTGGAGATGGTGAATGGGCAGGTAAAGCATGTAATAATAATGCATCCTGTGCTGCAAAAACGGCTGGATATATATTTATAAAAGGTTATGGCTGTGGTCCAAAAAGTGGTTTTAAAAATGGTGATCAGTGTGCTGATAGTCCTAATGATCTTTGGTTCGATGGTAAATGTTTAAACGATGCTGCATGTGCAGCTGCTAATCCTGCTACACCATATATGACTAAAACTGGATGTTCAGCTACGCAGCCAACAACAATGTTACCAGGTCATAACTTAATTAACTCCGCAAATGCTCAAGCTGTTTTAGGTGTTACTGACTCAAATGGCAGTGTTGGAGTTAAGGTTACTGAAACAGGAACATATAAACTAGGTGCAATTACTGGGTATAAAACAAGTGTAGAGGAAGTAAGAGTTGTTGATTTATCAGGAGATAATGCAACAATTAAGTTCTTTGTAGATACTAATAGAAATGGAGTAAAGGATGAGGGTGAATCTTTTGTAACCGATCCTTTGAAGGTTAATCTTTCTAAGGTCAATGACAATATTACATATAATTTGACTACGGGTTGGAACTTAATATCATTCAACTTAGTAAGTAAATCAGTTACTAAGGCTTCTCAATTGCTTAATCAAGTTTCAGCTCAAGGTGGATATGCAATTAATGTCTCAGCATATAGATCTGGTAAATGGGTTACATATACTCAGAGAGCTGGAGTGTCTATTGGAACTGATTTCAACTTAGTTCCAAGTGAGGGTTACTTTGTTAAGGTAGTTAAACCAACTAATTTGATCATCGATGGTAAGTTAGTAGAAGTTAACTCACCAATCTTTATAGGAACAGGTTGGAACTTAATAGGTCTTAGAACAGATATTGCTAATGCATCTAGCTTATTAAAAGAAATTAATAAGTCAGATAATATTCAAGTAGATACATTAACTAAGTATGCATCTGGTAGATATGAGAATGTAGTATTAGATGCAGGTACTGTATACGGAACTGAATATACATTAGATAAGCAAACAGGATACTTCTTAAGAGCAAAGAAGGGTGGTGCTTCCTGGGTAAAGAAATAGTAGATAATCCCCCTTGTACTCTAAGTACAAGGGGGATCTTTAACTTCTCCTTAATTACTTGTATTTCAAGTATTTTTTTTTGATATAATTCTAGTATGAGTAATTTAGATTTAAACAAAAAATATCTTGATATATTAACTGAGATTATTAACTCTTCTTTACCTGAAGAAAGTGTAGCTTTCATATTTGGGTCTCGAGTTGATGGAACATCTAAACCTACAAGTGATATAGATATAGGGGTAAAGGGAATTAAAGATCAGAAGTATTTAAAACTATTTCTCTTGAAAGAGAAACTTAATAAAGCAATAATACCTTACTTTATGGATGTTGTAGATTTCGATAACGAGAATGACACTAATTTTGGTAAATTTGCTATGCAAAATGTATACTATATAAAGAATGGACAAAATAATAGTTAAACTACAAACATATAGGCAGACATTAGAAAGTTCGATAGCATTTCTTGAGGAATGCTTAAGCTTAGAATCAAGCAGAGTATCTGTTGGCGCTACAATTAAAGCATTTGAAATTGCTTTTGAAGTTGCATGGAAAACTATTAAATCATACTCTGAAAAGAAAGGTTTTAATGAAATTCAAGGTTCAGCAGATGCCTTTAGGATGGGGCATAAGCTTGGGCTATATGATGAGGCAGATTCTTTAGTTCTTCTTTCTGCTATTGAACAAAGAAATTTTTCAGTTCATACATATCATCCAGAAAAGGCAGAACAAATAGTAGTTTTTTCAAGAATCTTCTTACCTGTTTTAAAGAGGTTGATAGAAAAGCTTAAAGAAGACAAATAATTGAATGTTTGTGCAACTTTGTAGATACAAATATAATATTTAATGTATAATTACTTAAGTAATTAATACTATGAATAATCAAAATAACATCCTAAAACAAGAAACAGAGATATTTGTCAAAAATAAGAATAACCTTCTTAAAAACAGTGAAGGGAAATATGTATTAATTAAAGCCGATCAAATTATTGGTATTTTTGATACACACGAGAATGCATATGATGAAGGTATTAAAAAATTTGGTAATGAACCAATGTTAATAAAATTGATCGAGGAAAAAGATGAATCTTTGGAAATACCATCCTTAATGGTTGGTATGTTAACTCTTAGAAAACCATAAATGCAGTTCAATTCAATTAGTTACACTTGGAATGCTGACGGAATTAAAGAAGAAAAGAAAAAGGATCTCAAAGTTACAATATCACCTTCTCCTCAATTACTAGTTCAAAACGGTATGCTCATACGAGTTGTCATTTCTCCTCATCAGAAATTAGTGGAATTGTTGAAATCCACTAATCCAGCAATTATCATAGAAACATTTACAGGTATTGCATTAATTGATACTGGAGCTACATATACTTGTTTCGATAAAGAAATCGCTGAAAAGCTAGGTTTGGTTACTACGGGAACTGGAAAGACATCTACAGCGAATGGCCCTGCAGAAATTAATACTTACCCAGTTTCACTTACATTCCCTGATCTTCCAGGCTTTTCTTTTCATAATTCGAAAATGGGTGCGGTAAATCTTAATTGTAAATTAGATGGCCAAGATCCATTTGTCATCTTAATAGGTAGGGATTTATTAAGTTTGGGCTCATTTCATTATAACGGTATTACTGGTTCATTCTCTTTTTCCATTTGAGCCAAAAACAATTAATATTTCCGCTTGAAGATCAGCTAAGTGTCTGATATAATTGCTTTCACATTTGTCTTTTTGGGAGTTATTAGCATAATTATTTCAAATAAAACCAATTCGAGTTTATAGTACGTAACTTTACGTGCTTTTTTTGCTTCCTAGTAGATAAGGGAAAGTCGGCTATGTGAATTCGTTTACACATATGCCTTGAAACCATTGGTTTCTCTCTCTTTGGAATTAACCCAAAAAGTAAAAAAGTAATTTATATTATTCTTTTTTATTATGCTTAGTCCAAAGAAACGAGTAAATATTTCTACCACCAAACTTACTCACATTAACATGAACTTGATAGACTCACATTTGAAGTCTTATCAATGGCTCATAGAAGAAGGTATTCAAGAACTTTTTGATGAAATTAATCCAATTGCAGACTATTCAGGAGAATCCTGGGAATTAAGCTTTAAAGATCTTCGGTTAGATAAACCTAACTGTAGCTTTGAAGATGCTCTCAAGTTTGGAAAGTCTTATGAAGCTCCTCTATACGTAACTGTTCAACTTAAGAACAAGAAGTCTGGAGAAATTAAAGAACAAGAATTGTACTATATTGATCTTCCCCTAATCTCAGAAAGGGGAACTTTTGTAGTTAATGGTAATGAGAGAGTTTTGGTTATGCAAATTGTTCGATCTGAAGGTGTGTTATTCACAGAAGGTAAGAACTCTACTCCAAGCAAACCTCTATACTCAGTTAAACTTATCCCTCAAAGAGGTAGATGGTTTGATTTTGAAGTAAGTAAGCAAAATGTATTATCTGTAAGACTTCTTGAAAAACGACCTAAAATACTTATCACTACACTTCTTAAAGCATTTGGATACTCAGAAGAGAACATTATTGAGTTACTTGGAGAATTTGATACTGGTGAAGTTAAATATTTGGAAACTACTTTAAAGAAAGATCACACAAAATCTAGAGAAGAAGCTTTAGTTGAAGTATTTACTAAGTTAAAACCAGAAGATTCAGTAACACTAGAAGCAGCAAGAACTTTGATCAATAACATATTCTTCAATGCTAGAGTTACATGGCTTGGAAGAACTGGTAGATATAAGCTTAATAAAAAACTAGGTTTAACAAGTGCTATTGAGAAAAAGAATTATGTCTTCTACAAAGAAGATGTTGTTGCAATTGTTAAAGCCCTTATTCAACTTAATAACGGAAAACTATTACCAGATGATATCGATCACTTAGCTAATAGAAGAATTAAAGGTCCAGGTGAATTAATGCAAGAAAGACTTAGAGCAGGTATTCTTAGAATGGAGAAGAATATTAAGGATAAGATGAGTACATTCTCATCTGATGAATTAATTACTCCATCTGTTCTTGTTAATACTAGACCTGTATCTTCTGCAATCTTACAATTCTTTGGAAGTTCTGCAGTTTCAAGATATATGGATCAAGAAAATGTATTATCTGAAGTTGAAAGTAAAAGAAAGATTACTGCTGGAGGTCCAGGTGGACTTACAAAAGAAAGTGCTACTTTTTCAGTTCGAGATGTGCATTTTTCACAGTATTCTAGAATTTGTCCAGTTACAACTCCTGAAGGTCCTATGATTGGTATCGTATCTCATATGGCTCTTTACTCAAGAGTAAATGACTATGGTTTCCTAGAGGCACCTTACAGAAAAGTTGTTAACACTATTAACATTGCAAAGACTAAAGAATCTGAATTGGTTAACAGAATTGCAGATGAATCTGTAAAAGAGTTAAATTTAAAGAAAGATGAAGTAATAGATGAGAAGATGGCTAAGAAGATTCTTTCTTCAAAGCTTGAAACAATTAAAGTAGTACCATATATAACTTCTGAGATTGACTATGTTGAGCCAGATGATGAAGTTAAATTCGTTATTGGACAAGCAAATATTGGTGTTGATGAACATCAAAATATTGTTGAAAAGACTTCTTTTATCAGAACTAAAGGTATTTATGCAAACTTAGATGTTTCATTAATTCAATACGTTGACGTTAACCCAGCACAAATTGCAGGACTTGGTTTCTCATTAATTCCATTTGGAGCAAATGATGACTCAAATAGAACTTTAATGGGATCAAATATGCAACGTCAAGCTGTACCTCTGATTAAACCAGAAGCTCCAATTGTTGGAACTGGTTATGAGGCTATTGCTGCAAGAGCATCTGCAAGAGCTGTATATGCAGAATCTGATGGAGAAATGGAATCATTTGATGGTTCTAGAATTAAAGTAATTTACGAAAAAGATAAAGATCATAAGAAAGAATGGGAAAAATCTTACGATGTTCAAAAGTTCTTTGGAACTAACCAGAACACATGTTTTAACCAAGAAGTTTTGGTTAAACCTGATCATAAATTCAAAAAAGGTGATCTATTAGTAGATGGACCATGTATGGAAAATGGAGAATTAGCTCTAGGTACTAACCTAGTAGCAGCATATATGGCATGGGATGGATATAACTTTGATGACGGAATTATTGTCTCAGAGAAGTTAGTCAAAGATGATATGTTAAGTTCTATCCATATTAAAGAATATGTTCAAGATATTAGAGAAACAAAATTAGGACCTGAAGAAATTACTCGAGATATCCCTTCAGCTGGAGATTATGCTTTAAGAAATCTAGATGAAGTTGGAGTTGTAAGAGTAGGTGCATCTGTTCAATCAGGTGACATCCTTATCGGTATTATTGCTCCAAAGGGAGAAACAGAATTATCTGCTGAAGAGAAACTCTTAAGAGCAATCTTCGGAGAAGCATCTAAAGATGTTAGAGATAACTCTCTAAGACTTCCTCATGGAGATAAAGGTGTAGTTATTAATGTTCAAGTATTAGATAAGAACAAGGGAGATAAATTATCTCCAGGTGTTCTAAAACAAGTTAAAGTATTTGTTGCTAGAACTCATAAGATTGGTGTTGGAGATAAATTAACTGGAAGACACGGAGATAAGGGAGTTATTGCTAAAGTATTGCCAGTAGAAGATATGCCATACTTAGCAGATGGAACTCCTGTAGATATAGTTCTATCTCCTCTATCTATTGTTAAACGTATGAACTTAGGTCAGCTTAAAGAAGCTCATTTAGGTATGTCAGCAAAGATGGCAGGTGTTAATGTAGCAGCAGCTCCATTTGCTCCTGTTGATGAAAATATTATCTTCGATCTTGCAAAGAAAGAAGGTTATGATAATGCTAAGAAGGTTGAGTTATTCGATGGTCGAACAGGTCAACCATTTGATCAAAAGATTGTTGTAGGTATTAGATACATTCTTAAACTTAACCATTTAGCAGATGATAAAGTTCATGCAAGATCTACTGGACCTTACACTATGGTTACACAACAACCATTAGGTGGAAAAGCTCAGTTTGGAGGACAGAGATTTGGAGAAATGGAAGTATGGGCACTTGAAGCACATGCAGTTCCAAATGTTCTTCATGAGATGTTAACAATTAAATCTGATGATGTTGTTGGTAGAGCATTAGCTTATAAATCTATTATTCAAGGTAAACCAATAGAGCCACCAACACTACCAGAATCTTTCAAAGTGTTAACAGCAGAATTAAGATCATTAGGGTTAAATCTAGATACAGTTGGTGCAATTATTGTTAATAAAGATCTAGAAGCTGAAGTTGAAGAAGGTGTAATCTCAGGTGTTACTGAAAAAGAAGAAGTAATAGTAACAGAAGAAGATACATCAGAGAATACAGAGATGGAGATAAAGGAATCTATAATTGATCTAGATAAATAGTTAATTATTACTGCTCTTTATTTAATTGTTTGATTAAATGTCTGAATTATTAACAGAATCTACTAAAACAAAATATAGAATAACTTCTCTAACAGAAGCTTATGAGGGAAGTACTATTGAGGGTAACTTTCCACCAATTAGCTTAAAAGATAAAATTAAATATTGTTTAGTAGTTCTTGCGGGGAAAGATAACGGAAGAAGTAATATATTTCCACTTGATGCAAGGTATGTATCACCTGAATTTAGCATATCGCTTGATTCTCCAACTCAAATAGGTGCACTTGCAGAGGCAAGTGGTATTGCTCGAAAAAGTCATATTCGTTTCTTAGCAGTATTTCATGAGGAATCATCGCGAGGTAATAATGTTCTTGATGGTATTATTCATAGAGATTAATAATTATTAAAATATTTTGCCTTAACTAATTTTATACATCTATACAAATGATTAAAGACTTTAAAGCATTAAAACTAACTCTAGCATCTCCTGATGATATTCTTGCTTGGTCTAAAGGAGAAGTTAAGAAAGCTGAAACCATCAACTACAGAACAATGAGAGCTGAGATGGATGGGCTTATGTGTGAAAAAATCTTTGGACCTACTAAGAACTATGAATGTTTCTGTGGTAAGTACAAAAAGGTTAGATACAAGGGTATTATTTGTGATAGATGTGGAGTTGAGGTAACTAATAAGAGAGTAAGAAGAGAAAGAATGGGACACATTGAGTTAGCATCTCCTGTTGTTCATATATGGTATTCATTTGGAGTACCTAACAAGCTTTCTATGATTCTAGATATTCCTCATAAGAAACTAGAAGCAGTTATCTACTTTGCTAGCTTTTTAGTAGTAGATGTAGACATAGAAAAGAAAGAAGCATGTATTAAGAAACTTAATGATGATTTAGAGGATAAGGTAAAAGAATTAGGTAAAGAACTGAAGTCTGAGATTGATAATGAAGAGAAAATGTATAAAGGAGAACTTGAAGAAGCTAAGAAAAGACTTAAAAAAGATAAGTCAGCTGAACTTCAATTAGAGAAACTTAAGGGAGATAACAATAAGAAACTTGCAATGATAAGAGAGACTATCGCAGCTAAAGAAACCAAACTTAAAGAAGAATTTAAGTTAATGGAAGACTTAGCAGAAGGTACTTCTGTTGGTGAGACTATTACTCAAGAAGATCATGATAAATTAGTAGAAAACGATTTGAAATTCTTCTCCGTACAAATGGGAGCAGATGCAATAAAAACTCTTCTTGAAAAAGTAGACTTAGTAAAAGAAGTTAAGTTACTCGAAAAAGAAAAAGAGAAGACAAGATCAGTTGCTAAACTTAAGAAGATTGTTCAAAGACATAGAATGTTAAAATCTATGATCCAATCTGGTGTTCAACCAGGATGGTTAATTGTAAAACATCTTCCAGTTATTCCAGCAGATCTAAGACCTATTATTCAACTTGCTGGAGGTAGATTTGCAACTTCAGATCTTAACGATCTATATAGAAGAGTAATTAACAGAAATAATAGACTTAAGAAGTTAATGGATCTAGGTGCACCTGAAATTATATTAAGAAATGAAAAAAGAATGTTACAAGAAGCAGTAGATGCACTATTGGATAACAACCATAGATTTGGAAACCCAGTATTAAACTCTAGAAATCAACCTTACAAATCTCTTTCAGATATGTTAAGAGGTAAGCAAGGTAGATTTAGACAGAACTTACTTGGTAAACGTGTTGACTACTCTGGTCGTGCTGTTATTGTTGCAGGACCTGATTTAACTGCATTTGAATGTGGTTTACCACAAGTCATTGCATTAGAGTTATTCAAACCATTTATCATTCGAGAGATTATTGGTAGAGGATATGCATCTAATATTAAAGCAGCTAAGACATTCTTTGATGAAAAATCTCCAGAGGTTTACGATATCCTTGAAGAAGTTATTAAGGAAAGACCTGTTCTATTAAACAGAGCTCCTACTCTTCACAAACAAGGTATTCAAGCTTTTTATCCAGTACTTACTGAGGGTAATGCAATTAGAATTAACCCATTAGTATGTAAGGGATTCAATGCTGACTTCGATGGAGATCAAATGGCTGTTCATGTACCACTATCTGAAGAAGCAATTAAAGAAGCAAAAGAAAGAATGATGCCAGATTCTAACGTTCTTCTTATGGCTGATGCATCTCCAGTTGTTAATGCAGCTAAGGATATTATTGTCGGATGTTACTACTTAACAAGAATTGATGAAAAGACAGAAGAAGTAAAGAACTTCTCTTCTAGCGATGATGCTATGAAAGAGTATTCTCTTGGTCTTATAAAGCATGATCAAAAGATAAAGGTATTATTGAACGGAGAGTTTATAGAGACAACTATTGGTAGAGTCATTATCAACAGTAAACTTCCAGAAAATTATCCCTTTATGAATTGTCAGTTCGATTCAGGAAAGATCTCGGCCGTTGTTAGTGATATTTTCACTAAGTACGGTGCAAGAGAATCTATAAATGTTTTGGATAGTTTCAAAACTTTAGGATTTGAGTACCTTACAAAATCTGGTATGTCTATCTCAATTGATGACTATATCATTTCTCCACTTAGAGAAGGATTAGTAGAGGAAGCTAACAAGAAAGAAGAGGTATTAAACGAACAATTTATGGGTGGTATGATCACACAATCTGAGAAATCTAAGTTGTCTCAAGATATTTGGATGGATACTACAAACAAAGTTGTTGATGTAACTCTTAAGGAGTACACAATAGATAATCCAATTATCTTCTTTGATAAATCTGGAGGACTTCCATCTAAGGATCCACTTAGACAATCAGCTGCTATTAGAGGTTTGATTCTTGATGCTCAAGGACATGTTGTACCACTTCCTTTGAAGTCTAACTACAAGATTGGTATGAACACATTTGAGTATTTTGTTGCTGCAAAAGGTACTAGAAAAGGTTTAGCAGATACAGCTCTTAAAACATCTGAATCTGGATACTTAACTAGAAAACTTTGTGATGTTGCACAAGATATGATCACTAGAATTAGTGATTGTCATACAGATCATGGTGTTTATCTCTTTAGAGGATCTAACAGAAGATTAACATTTGATAAAAGAATTACAGGTAGAGTTCCATCTGAAGACCTTATGTCTAGCGATGGAAAAGAGGTATTAGCAAAGAAAAACGAGATGATCACTGTAGATACTGCAAGAAAGATAGATGCAGATAAAGCTATTGAGAAGATAAAGGTAAGATCAGCTCTAACTTGTGAAGCAGAAAATGGAGTATGTTGCATGTGTTACGGTTCAAATCTTTCTACTCAAGCTATGGTAGAAAAGGGATTAGCAGTTGGTATCATTGCTGGACAAGCTATGGGACAAGCTGCAACTCAGCTTACTTTGAATACGAAGCATTTAGCAGCTAAAGTTGGAACAGATATCACTCAAGGTTTACCTAGAGTTGAGGAATTGTTCGAAGCTAGAACTCCAAAATCTAAAGCTCTTATCGCTCAAATCGATGGTAAAGTTAAGATTATAGAGAATGCTGAGACAGGTCTTAAGAGTATTAGAATTAGTGAAACTGAAAAGATAGAGAAGAAGTACACACTACAAAAAGGTGATGAACTTAAATTTGCAAGAGCAAAGAAAGTAAAGAAAGGAGATATTATTGTAATAATGGAGAACAAATCTGAGCTTAAAGCTCCAATTGACGGAGAAGTAAGTAAGGATGGAGATCTAATTGTATTCAAGGGAATAAGACATCTTGAAGTTGAGCACGAATTAGAGAAAGAATCTATCATTACAGTTACGGATGGAGATAATGTACTAGCTGGAACTCAATTAACAGATGGTTCAGTAGATCCAAAAGAACTTATGTTATTTGGTGCTTTAGAGAAATCTCAACAATACGTTATAGATAGTATTCAAGAGGTTTACGGTATCCAAGGTATTGCTCTTGATGATAGACATGTTGAAATCGTTGTAAGAAAAATGAGTGACTACGTAAGAATTGTCGATGAAGGAGATTCAGATCTCTTGCAAGGAGATATCCTTCCTTATGCTGTTGTTAGAACAATTAACAAAGGCTTAAAGGATAGAGGTAAGTCAACATCTAAGTTCATTAGAGAGTTCTTAGGAATCACATCAGCATCTATTAAGACACCTAGTTTCTTATCTGCTGCATCCTTCCAAGAGCAAGTAAGAGTATTAAGTGAAGCAGCTTTAATGGGTAAAGTAGATGATCTAAAAGGACTTAAAGAGAATGTCATTATTGGTAGACCAGTACCACTTGGTACTAAGAATGTAGAGATATAAGATAGAATAAGAACTATTGCAAATTAAATATTAAACATATATTTATGGGAATTGTTGCAACACCAGATAGTGCTTCTACTACTGTAGAAAGTACTACTAAAAGTGAGAGTGAGCATGCAGCTGTATATAGTCAATTGGAGCTTAGTATGGCTACCCTAATAACTAGGTTTGGTAGAGATCATTATCAATTAAGCACAAAAGTTTTAAAATCAGGTGATTTGGGGCCGATGAGTTTAGGTGACGAAAATTTATCTTTTGAAATTCTAGGAAAAGAGACTGTAAGAGGTAATGTTCATCTTCTAAGAAATCATATACCAAATACAGCAAGGATTGTAGGATACGAATGGGTTAATAGAAGTGATGGCTTTGAACAATCGCCATTAATTTCAGTTCCTTTTGTAGAGAAAGGTGCAGGAAGGGATTCTTTGAAATTTACAAGTGTGGTAATGCCTAAGGCGTCTTTTGATGTTATGTTAGTAATGTTACAAATTGACCCAGAAAGTCTACCTGGACTAAAATAGAAAATAACTAATATCGCTAGATTATATGCCACTCTAGCTGGTATAATAACAAGGCATAGATGAATAATTTTACTTTTTTATCTTAAAATATGTCTCGAATATCTCAATTGGTTAGAAAACCAAGAAAAGCAAAAAGAGGAACTTCTAAATATAAAGGTTTGGAATTTAGTGCTACTACTAAGTATAAGCAGTTGCAGTTTAACTACAACTCTTTAAGAACTAAATATAGCAAAAGAGCTAATCCTTTCAAAAGAGGAGTTTGTCTAGTTGTTACTACAAGAACACCAAAGAAACCTAACTCAGCTTTAAGAAAAGTAGCAAAGGTTAGATTATCTAACAGACAGGAAATTACTGCATATATTCCAGGTGAGGGACATAATTTACAAGAGCACTCAGTTGTTCTAGTTAAAGGTGGAAAAGTAAAAGATTTACCAGGTGTAAAATACCATATAGTTAGAGGTAAATTTGATGCAGGTGGAGTAGATGCAAGAAGACAACAAAGATCAGGATACGGAACAAAGAGACCAAAAGTAAAAGCATAGTAAATACTTACTAGCATCAACCTTAACTGGTTAATGTAGATCTAGTAAGAGTATTCCACGAAAGTGGGAGAAGTTTAATTTTTTAATCATAATATATATGAGAGGTAAGCCAGCGAGAGTCAGAAAAGTTTTGTCTGACTATAAATACAACAGTGAAGTTATTTCTAAGTTTATCAACAAGGTCATGATAGACGGAAAGAAAGCAGTTGCTGAGAAAAACGTCTATGAAGCATTAGATTTAATTGCAGATATGACAAAAGCAGATCCATTAGCAGTTTTCACAAAAGCTATTGAGAATGTTAAACCAAGAGTTGAAGTTAGAGCTAGAAGAGTAGGTGGAGCAAACTACCAAGTTCCAACTCCAGTAAATGATAGAAGACAACAATCTTTAGCATTTAGATGGATTGTAGATGGTGCAAGAGCAAGAAGAAGTTCAACTAAGTTTTCTAAAGTATTAGCAGAAGAATTAGTTGAAGCATATAAAAATACAGGTAATGCAGTTAAGAAGAGAGATGATGTTCATAGAATGGCTGATGCTAACAAAGCATTTGCTCATCTAGCATGGGGTGCTAATGCTCCAACTTCTTTCTAAGAAGTAGCCTTAGGTAAGGTAATACAAACAGCAGTTCCATTGGAGCTGCTGTTTATTTTTATATCCATGTTTGAACTTTCGAGAATTTTTTTAGTTAAATATAGTCCTATACCTGTTCCATCGGGTTTAATATTTCTGGCATTGTCGGCACGCTCAAACTTTTTATAGAGATTCTTGAAAAAGTAATCAGGGATTCCTATTCCTGAATCTACAATTGCAATATTATTTTGTTCTATTGAAATCTTGACATATCCTTTTTCGGTATAATTTATAGCATTATCTATCAAATTGCAAAGTGCCTGTTTTATTTTATACCTGTCACCATTGATAAATAATGAGTTTATGTCTTTATTCAGAGTGAATTTTAAGTCCTTTACTTTACTTTTATCAAGATATGTCTCGTAAATTTCTTCTACAAGTTGAACTAAGTTAAAGTCTTCAAGATTATAATTGTATTTACTTGATTTTATCTTAAATACTGACAGGATATTCTCAGAAATCTGTAATAATTGGCTTGTTTGAAATGTAATTTTCGTCATTACCTCAATTTGCTCTTCGTTCAATTTTCCAAAATAATTGTTAACTAGCATATCTCCATAACCTTTTATAACTGTCAATGGTGTTTTAAGTTGGTGACTTGTAAGAGCAATGAATTCATCTTTTGCCCTTTCAAGTTCTTGCAGTTTAGTATATGAATTTTGAAGTGATTTTGTTCTTGTGGCCAGTTCACTTTCAAAATTAATATTAACTTTTTCTAACTCTTCAATTAATTTAAACCGATTTACAGTAAGAATAAATCCGTTACAAAGACTGTTTATTACCTCAAATTTGTCTTCGAACTTCATTAAATTAATTATTTGAGGTTCTACGATAAATATTCCAATATCAATAAAGTGCTGTTTGTTACGGGTGGCGCTGGCTTTATTGGTTCTGCGCTAATTAGAATGTTGATTCGTGATACTACGTAC
>JBAXRR010000001.1:0-124385 GCA_037131125.1 bacterium | reverse complement strand
ATCTTATTAACTGTGTATTTGGAAGAGTAGATATACAACCAATGAATACGAATGATAACCAGGAATCTAAAACAAAGATGTTATTCCTTGGTAAGAATCTTGAAATCTACAGAAAACAAATAGAAGAGAAACTTGGTGTTACATTAATGAAAAAGGAAACTGAATAAATAAACAACTACCTACTTTAAACTATTTCAAAGTAGGAAGTGCTCCTAAGAAGTCACCAAGACCTAAGACATCAAAACCAATAAATCTAAGTATAAGAATACCTGCAGTAAATACAACTGCTCCCATAATTACAGATCCAATTATCTGCCATGCTTCTTTAATCTTATCTGGCTCTCCAAATTGATATAGGTAACCTGCTTGAACAATTCTAATAAGTAATACAAATGTGATAATTCCAAACAATATTCTAAGTAAACTTACAGCAAAACCTGAAGTAGTTGTAGAAATACATCCAATACCTGTCCAAACATTAGTACTTTTCGGGTCACCATCTTTTGGATCAGGACAACTTTCACTGCCAGTCAAACATATACAACATGCTTTATTTATATTTGAGTCATCAGGAGCTCCGTTTACTTTTGAGTCAGCCTTACATATTTCAGACGGCTTAAAGGAAGAAACAAATTCAGTAGAGGTATATGTTCTTTTCACAGCAGTGTTTTGATAAAAATGTTGACATGGTGCCGAGCCTTGTCCAACCTTAGACTCTAGTACGAGAGTATCCCCACTGTCGTTCTCTGGGCAACACATATCTAAAGCTTGAAGTGCTACCCCTGATGGAGCAAATTCTTTTGAGTAAGGAGTATGGTTATTATTTACACTAAGAACACTGTCAGTATCATAAAGTGCTATACATCGCAAGGTTTGAATTGCTAAAGTCCTATCAATAAGTGAATCTCTGATACCATTAGCTCCATTTACGTCAATATATTTTCCGCATCCAACTTTCATTCCATCTTTCCCGCAAATTAAAACTGCATTAGCTGTTGATGGTATTACACCACCAGGCGTTGTTGCTTTTATATCATCACGGTAAGTAAAGTGATTAGTATTATCATTATAGACACAAGAACCTCCTAATCCACCCAAAAACGAGTTATCTTTTACACTTGTAATAGTTGAAGAGATATCAAGCTTTAAAGGAGTACTGACACAATATCCAACAATATCATCATCCGTCATTCCAGCAGTTATAGGAAGCTTTTTATAGTCAGCTATATGATCCTTACAAATTGCTTCAGGAGTTTTACAACAAGTATAATCTCCAAACTTGGTATAGTCGGATTTAGGATTACTATAATCATATCCAACTCTTGGACATTCCAGCGGTGCATCAACAGCTTTAACTGTTATTGGAAAGAATAACACTATAAGGAAAAATGTTGTTACAAAAAATATATACTTTTTCATTTAATAAGACCAAATGTAACTGTACTTGCAGCCTTTCTAGTTGTTTCTGCAATTTGTGATCCAAATTTATTAACTGAAGCATCAATATTTAACATTCCTTTTACCATATCTGGAACTCCAGGGGAAATAATAAATAGACCATATGCTGCAAGTGAAGATATAAAAGAAATAGATGGGGTTGAGCTAAAACCCAATAAAGGTGGTACCCATTGATTTGCACTTGTACTTAAGAATCCATGTCCCAAGTACACTATAAGAACAAACACCGCATAAACTGCCACAAAACTTAAAGAGGAACCTAACATTGTCTTAAACCAATTGAAGGCACTTTTTTCCTGTCCAGGAATTGCTACGAGAGCAAACTGTATTGGCGCAAGAATCGGATAGAAGATTAACGTAATAAAATCTTTCAATAATGCAAAAAACAGTTTAAACATCGAAGTAATTGCCGCTACAGCAAGAAGCAATACAAGAAATGCATTTGCACCTGTTGCCCCATTAACTGAAACACTAGCAACCGTCATAATAGTATTGGTTATTGAATCTACAATTCTATTTGCATCTCCTGCTCCAAAGTTAATTGGGACAAAATTTACACCTACACCATTTTGGCTGTCGAAAACAGTTGCTTGTGAAAAACCAAATATTTGAAATACACTCATCTTATTACTAAATGGTCCCAGTTGACTTAAGAAAGTAGGATCTGTTTTAAATGCATCACTAGCTTTTTTCATAATTGGGGCTTTAACAGTTCCAACGTTAATATCTACACTATTTACAAAAATATTATAAACAACATTTAACCCAATATTAGATACATCTATTATTAATCCTGCAATTGAATAACTAAAAACAACTAATATTAATGAAACTATTATTCTTGGAATTGCATTAACTATTGTTACATATTGTTGTCCCCCAAGTTTTGCTCTAAACATTATTGCAAAAGCAATAACTGCAAATATAAAAATATAGAAAACATAAACAATACTTACAACAGTGCTATGAGCAGAGGCTATCATTTGCAAGATACCGTAACCTGTAAGTGAAGAACCAAGATTAACTTGTGCGTTTGCACTTTGTACAGGGGAGATGTTAGTTATTGTATTAGATATCTGATATGCAAGACTTGCTGGTGGATTAGCATAAAATGATCCAGCAAAACCACCAACAGAACCTAATATTCCTCCACCATAGTAATTACTACTAGAAGTTGCTCCCGTAGTACCTGTAGTTGCATATGAACAACCTAATATAATATTTGACAAACCTGATGCACTTACACCAAAGATTCCTTTATTAGAGGGATTGTCTTCTGTAACAATAGGGGAAACAGCTGTGACTGAAGAACCAGCAGGAATTGCTTCGTTAGTACAACCTCCACTTGCTCCATACATTTGAAACAAATTTGATCCAAGATTTTCTTGAGCTCGAACAGTTGAAAGGGTAGATAAACCAAATAAGAAAAAAACGGCAATAAACAATACAAGTGTGGTTTTTCTCAATGAAAATAAATTAACATCTATACTTTATTCTGCACCATTTTATGAATAATGGCAAGTTATTTTGGATTGCATCGAGGCCTAATTCCTTCAACCCTTATTGCATTAAGCTCATCCAAAATCTTAGTTTCAAGATTTGGATCATTAAGAAGTTGATCTATTGCAGCATTTGTTGCATCAGTATAGTTTTTTAATGCAGTTGGGCGAGATTTATCTGATATCCCATCCAACCAAGGTTTAGCCTTGCTTGAAAATGCTTCAAAGATAACTTGATGAGCTATTGCTCTTTGACTTGGTGTCAAATTCTTTATGTGTTCTGCAATTGTTTTTGCAGTTTCAATCTCTTTTTGATCTCTTGATAAGCTTGAAACCTCAGGATTATTCAGTGGTAAATTTATTGCTGTAGCAGCGAATACTCTTGCAAAGACTTGCTCAAGATCATTTCCGTTTTGAGTATATTTTATATCTGCATTCGTAATACCCATTCCATACAAACTGTAGAGATCAGCAATTTGATCCGGTCCAAGTTCAGTAAAAATATTTTTATCAGGATCCACATTAGGAGAATTTAAGAACGCAGTGCTGTTGACTAATTTTGTAATTCTGATAGCAGTAGTTTCATAAGTTTCCTGCTCATTTACGTTTAACATCCTAAATCTTTGCGAAATTGCCTTAAACGGATCAGTTGTCATACTTCCGTCAGGTGTTATAGTTGATACACAAACAGTCCACTTTGCTCTTACTTCTGAAACTCTAGTACTAATCATAAAGCCAAGAAATAAAATAGTTGCACTGGCAACAGCAAGATTTAAAGCAGGTCTAGGAATTTCAATTGGTTTATTTAAAATGGTTATGCTTCCTGTAACTCGATCTGGATACTTCTCTTTAAATGATCTCATAGCAGGACTATCTTCTGAGATTTCTTTATTTGCTGCAATACGGCTAAGTACAGCAAAACCCGCATATGGTATTGCTGCTAAGCCAATAGAAGCCAAAACATTTGGCAAAACTCCTTGAATTGGTAAAGCACCTAATGATAAACCCAAAACAACATCTGCACTGAGCAATCCCGCTGCATGTATTAATGTGCTCGCGAATTTAAATCTTGCTGAAGTTATAGTGTTAAAGTTTTCTCTATCACTTCTTAAACCATATTTTGGTGCATCCCCAATAGCTTCATTATGCAAAGCAGGATTTTGTGAAACCAAAGGAGATTCTTCAGCTAACCTTTTAGCTTCTATCTCAACTTCCGAGTCAAATCTTTCTTCGATTGCTTTTATTTCAACTTCCTTTTGATTAAAACTTTTCACATCCAATGCCATTTCTTCGTATAGAGACAATATTTCTCTAACATAATTTATTTCCGGATCAGTAGATGGTCTTCCACTATTGGAAAGAGCCATTTTTGCATTTAAGTCAGCAAAATAATTCGAGGAGCTATCCAATGTAAAATCAACAGAAGAAAACTCGGGTTTATAAAAACGATAACCCTTTTCGTTCTTCAATGTTAATGTTCGAAAGTATTCAAAAATTTTTTCACGAGCACCTGGATTGGTAATACTTACTTTTGGCAAATCTAAAATTGCCCTATTTACACTAAACATCCTAGCAATTGCAATCTGTGAATTTGTTGCCTTTAATCGATCATTATTTTCAACTAATAAAAGAACTTGCTGCTCGGCATCTTCAAACAATTTCTTTAATTGTAAAGTTTCCCTCTTTCCAAGAGCATATGCACTTGCTTCAGCTTTAAGTAAATTTAACTTACCACTAATTGAAGTTACTTTTTCTCTCACAGAAATATCTTTTCCCAATTCACTTTCAACAAATTGTACTAATGATCTTCCTGCAGAAGGGTCTTGTGCAAGAATGTATACGTCAATTCCTGAAAATATCTTTTTTGTAGAATCCATTTCGTTTTTGATATGTTCAGCAACCTTTACAACTGCGTCATAACTATCTTTGAATTTGCCAATTCTTTCAATAAAGTTTTTTAGCACAATTTCTTGTTCGGCAAGCCTTCTCCCAATTTCAATTTTTTGAACACCTTCAACAACCTTTCTGGCAGCCTCATAAACATTTCTAAGTGGTTTAGTATGTTCGGATTCTTCTTCGCTTGATTCAAGTAGGTCTGAATACAATCCAGAAAGTTTCTTTGCTTTTTCAACTTCTTCTTTAGACACAATTCCCGTAGAAGACTGTTTTGACATATCCAGTAATATATTCAATAGTGATTTAGGATAGAAATTTTCTCTTGAAGCCATAGGTTTAGAAAAAAGTGCAAGAAGGTTACTTGCTTCATTTGCTTTCGCTTTGTCCACATTATTTGGAGTCCTGAGAGCTGAAGCTGCTAAGGCTGTAATAGTAAACACACGAAGATTACGCCTTGATAGACGATTTCCTTTAGCATCTATGTAATTTTCAGTAACAATATTAGTAGGTTCTTTAGATAATTCAATAAATCTAACTAATACTTCAATATTTTCTTTGCTTAAATAGTCTTTACCCGTGACTTTGGAACACTGTTTAAGCAGCTCAGTCACGTTGTTATGAAATTCACTTTCTTTTGCTAATCCTCTTAACTTTGCCATTTCACCTCCATAATCTGCTGTTCTTCTTCCCTCTAGTCTAAATATTTCGTCCATAATACTATGGAGATGCTCTGCCGAATTATGATGCCCACCATGTTCGGACTTAACACCAACACTTGCTAAAATATCCAAAGGATTTGTTTGCTGTGTTGCAACAATATTTTGTGTATCAGATTTCAATTTCCTTCTGCCATATCTTAAGAAATGTGCAGGATCTGAGACATTTTCAACAGTAACAGCCTTAACAATAAGAGTTGTTTTTGCTAAATCTATTGTAGATGGTGTTTCCATATCTAACTAATTATTAATTATTAATGCTCTTTAGGTTCTTGTGGTCCCTCGTTCTCTCTATACTCGTAAGCTGCAGGTAAAACTCCTGGATTCTCTCTTATTTCCTTCATGAACTCTAGATCTGCTTCACTAACACCAAGACGCCCCCAAACCTCTTTTATGAAAGTAGGATGGAAAAGTAAATTTAAATTAATGTATTTTTCCTTCTTTGTAAGCTGAAGCGCTTCCATCATTTCCTTATCCTCTCTATTTTTATCCAATTTTTGAACAAATGCAGGTGCAACTAGTTTAACAGCTTTCATCCATGCCCATTTAAATAGTTTTAAATGCTCACCTTCTATCATGTATTCCATACATATATCTCTATTGACATGACCAATTACCCCTGAAACAACATATCCTACTATAACAGCAGGAATAAGAGCAGTAGCTACAGATGGAGCGGCAAAGGAAAGCCCGGGAGCTAATACATAAGCTCCTCCTTGTAAAGCAGTAACTGCTACAATTGACACTGCACCTCCAATTAAAGGAATATTTTTAAATGGTCTTTGTATTTCACTTCCCAAGAAAGGAACCAGTGCTGTAGAAAGAAATGCTACAGGCTTCTTAAGAATAGCATTATATACCTTTTCTACAATAGGTTGATTAATAGCTGAAGTTACACCTCTTCCAATTGCTCCTTCATATGTTTTTGCTATTCCTTCTTCATTTTTATAATAAAAGCTTTTCATAACCCTAATATACTCCAAGGCATCGTTAATTTTAAACCCTGATTCAAGTATAATTGCTCTAGTAAAATCCCATATATCTCCGAAACCAAATCTAAATTGAAGAAACTCGTTAAATGCTTCAGCAGTGCCAGTACTTCCAGCCATAGCTGCTTGTATTCCTGCAACTTTATCTAATTCCATAATAATGCTAGAGATAAGTCTTAACTGAGAGACATGTTTCGCACTGTAGTCTTCTCTAGATTGTTTTTTTATTTGTCTATAAATTGTTCCCTCTGCTCCCATTGAAAACATTTGTGCAAATGTATTTCCAGGCTCTTCTATAAATGCCGAGCCAAGAGAAGCATTTCCACCTTTCTGCAATTCAAATACTTGCACAAAAGGATTCATCATTACACTTGGAACTTTGACCCCAAGAATTTCATTTCTTTTCCCAGGTGTATTCACATTTTCAGTATTTATAGAAGCTTCATATCTTTGAATTTTATAGAACAAACTTGGGAATTCACTTAGTAATTTATCCATTCCAGAAAATTTGACTCCATTGGGTCCTAGCTGAGTATTTAAATTTGCCACTTTCCAGATAGATTCCCATAATCTCGTAAATTCAGCCTGTACCTCACCTGCTTTAAAATTCTATCTATCTCCATTAAATTCAAAAGAACTTCCTCCTTTGTCTTTAACAATAGTACTAAGTATGTAGTCAGGAATTGTGTCAAATCTAACTTGAGGAGACCCAGTAATGTCTGTAACTTTAGACATAAAGTAATCTGGGTTACTTAATGCAACAGATAATATATCTATAGGAAAAACTGACATTTGAGTAGAGGCAACTGATGGGAAAATTCCATCTATTGTAAAAAATGAGTTTTGTGTTTCTACATAAGGTAAAGTACCTAATTGCATAGATGTTGTAGTACAAAAAATTTCCCATCTCTCTGAAATTTCTTTCTGATTTGTGGTAAGAAATCTAAACCTATCTGCAAAACTCATTTTCTTATGTTGTAAGAATGCATCTGTATTCTTGCTTGCATTCATGTAATTTACTGAAGAAAAATCAAAAGTAGGGGAGTAAGGTTTACCAGCAATTTCTCCTCCCATAATGAAATTAGTCCATTGACCCTTTAAAATATCCTGAGATTGACCAATATTTAAATCAGTTGTAAACAATAAATGTACTAGTTTCATAGCCTGAGATATATCTACAGCAACATTTGTACCCATAGAATCCGAAACAGTACTTATTCTTCTTCTTATTTCATCCAAACTCTCATCACTAGTATAATTTATTCCATCAGCACTCTTCATATCCTGCTCATAAAGAGGTTGTATGGCCAACCTCAACTTCCTAACTCTTCCCCCTTCACCAATAATAGGTTCTAAATTAAATCTTATTCCACTATTTTTCAAAACTGCTAATGTTCCCTCAAGGACTCCAACATCCGGGAAATCAGAATTATTTACTGTACCCCAATAATCTAAACCACTCATTACTACTTCCCTACGACCATTACCTTTCGTAGAATCTACTTTTACTTTAAAGTTGGGTTGTTCAAATCTTGCCTTTAGTAATCTAAAAACTCCTGCAATCAAAAGACTATTATCTGTTCCTGATTCCTTTATAAGATTCTTAAAAAGATCCAAAGGTAAATCATTGATAACCTCTAGATACATTTTTAATCCCGAGTTATCGTTAATTTCTTTAGCAACCTTAGTTAGAAGCTCAAGGTAGCTTTCCTTTTTAGGATCTTTTGCTTGATAAACGTCTGAAGCAGTGTTCTCCAATACACTATGTCCATATTTAATTACTGGGGCCCAAAGGGTATTAATAAAACCTTTTTGATTTCCTACATACAATGTTAACAACGTGCCTATAAACCCTTCCCAAATATCTTTTCTGAATGGGATACTTTCAAGTGGTTTACTGTAACGATCCTTAATATTTGGATACCCTAAGAGTACTGATAAATCAGTTGTGTACTCCCTCAAAAGCATATCCATATATAATTTATTAGATTTTTCAGAAGAAGCGTTATTTTGAAATTCCCCACCATTGTCATAGTACTTTCCAAATAGAATAAACCCGTTCATCATCTTTTTTAAACCGGGTTCAAGTGCCGTAAGTTTAGGAGTAACACCAGGATACCTCTGATGAGCATCCTCAAGAATATTTTTCAAATCGGTACCACCTAATTTCAAATCGTCAGAATCTTTTGAAATTACTTTTGTTCCATCTAAAGTCATAACAGGTTTATTTATATCCTTCACAGCATCTCTAACTTTTCTTACAAATATTGGGGAGTCTCTATATGGAATGTAGTTTAGAAGCATCGGATCTTCCCCCTTTTTGGAAAATAAACCAAAGAGGTATGCTCCCAAATGCATATTTACACGTATTTTATCGCTAAAGCCTGTAGGTAATTTAGAAATTTGGTCGAATGCAGCCGGAGCCTCACGAACCTTGACATCGCCAACAGTAACCATTTTTTCCGCAATTCTTATTCCTAATGATCTTTTAACAAAAGTCATTTCCGGACTATTGCTTTTACTAAAATCATAATCACTTGCGATAGAGCCAAAAACAAGCCTCATATGCTGTTTAAGCATTGCAGCTGCAAGAGCTCTTACACCTTCTCTATCTCCACCCTCTTGATCTTTTGTATAACTTTCCTGAACTCTATAATGTCTCTTGTTATAGCCATCCGGCGTATCCAACGGCCTTTCGTAGTAAGTCAAAGCTTCAGGACAATCGTACTTCATTCGTGTATAGGCAATCTCATAAAGGTGATTTTCATTCCTATCAGTTCGATTTTCATTACTTCTAGGAGCTAACTCACTTAAAATATTTCCTTCACTATCTATATAAGTTCCAGATAATACAACAGAAAAAGGCAATATTTGGTAATCATCTTTCCTTGTGTTTGTATAAAGATTCATCCAAGCCATAAAAGTTTTTCTGTCGATAATCTTCCATTTAAAGGAGGTCACTTCACTTTCCGAAACATGTCCATTTTCTGCATGATATACAAGATACTCAGAGGCTTTTGCAAAATCCTGCATACTTCCCTCAGTAAAATAATTTTCAGCATTACCTAGAACTTGATCAGTCTTATCACCTTTACATTCAACTTTCCCATTATCAACAGTATAAACTTCGATAACTTCTGAAGCTGCTCTTTCTGCGGGTGTTTTAGAATGTAATGCAACATTTTCAATAGGTTTAGTTAAAAAACTTTGAAATGCAATTCTTTCAATATCGGTTATCTGAAGATCCATAAGCTTAATTGGACCTCTCAGCTTTTCCTGAACATTGCCTGTAAAACGTATATTTTCTGTCGAATGTAATACACTTTCTGCTATAAATTCAGAACTCTGAGACCTTAACATGTACAAAAAGGCTAGCTTTTCAGAAAGGGTAATATCACTTTTATTTGGATTTTCAACTATATCCCTGAATCTTCTAGTACTTTTAGAAGGAGCATCGTTACTGAAATCGTATTGTTTCTTATAATCACCATAAATACTTGCCCATGAAACATTCGTTTTTTTATTCTGTCCAGTAAAAACAACTCTCTCCGGCCCCCATTTTTTATTATTATAGATTTCTGCAATTAATCCTTGAGTCAACATAAGCTTCATAAGCTTATCCTGCCCACCTTTTGTCTTGACTAGCTCCGTAAATGAGTACTCTCCCTTTGCATCCTTTTGCAAGGATTTAATTAATTCTAACCTACAGGAGGAAATAAAAATCTCTAAATCACAGGCTGCAAGCTTCTTAACTTCTGCATTTCCGGAAAAGAGTAGTTGATCATAGAAAAATTTAAAAATATGTTGAATTTGATCAGGCCTAACTTGTAAGTTAGGATCTTCAGATTGGATTGCTTCGTAGTATAATTGTAACTCATGACTTTGCGCAAGTTTTGCGTGGTAATCAGTTTCCGTACTTGCTACATAATTTTCATTTATTGAATCCTCTTGAACAATCTCTGGAGCTTTTGCCTCCTCAGGTTTTGTTTCTCTATTAAGTCTAAATGTCTTTAATACTGGGTTCTCCGAAACAGCTTCAGAATTCCCCGGTATACTATGCTCTCTAGGTGCTATTATTTCTGACATATTAATTTAACTTAATATAAAAAATTCTATATAATAACTCCATGGTCCAAAAAGAATTCTTGAAAGATTATATCACAAAACAGTTTGTCAAAGCATCTCTTAATTATGGTATCAGTTCTAGCGATATTAATCTTCGACTCAAGGATTTTGCAAATTCTTCAAGAGTTTTTTATACACCTCAGATGATCGAACATCTGAAAAATGCAAATGTAATTAACACAAATACTTATAATGCATTAAAAGAAGCATTTCAAGATCCTAAAAGTGCGTCTGAATTCTTGAGACTTGATGCAGGAACTGACATTCGATCAAAAATGTTTTTAATTAACTCGGTTCTAGATGGAGCAGAAAAATTTCTAAGTTCCCAATATCCAGGAAATTTACTAGATGGTGTTCCTATTTCTGATTATTTAGCAAAACTTGGTACGGCAAAAGCTGAAATTACAAGTAAAGTATATCCTGCAATTCCCAATTTTGAAAAATCTGTTAAAGACATCAGAACAGTACTATCTGGAATTGAGGTGAAGAATACCAAAGGACTTGTTTCTGGAATAACTCCTTCAAAGGAATTAAAAGATATTGTTAAAAAGAAAGTTGATTCATATGCAGCATTAATAGATATTGCCAAAAAGCAATTAGAAACTGCAGAGCTTAAAAGACAAGCAATAATAGATAAGTTCAATAGAGATGAATCTATAAAGCTTGGAAAGTTAAAACCTTCTTCCTCAATAGAAGAAATCTCCATTGCAGTCAACAAAACCAATAATGTTACTCTAAAAAGACAATTGATGGAAATGCTAGTTGCAAGAACTAGTGTAGATAATAGATTACTAACTAATCAGAGATTTGTCACTGGGAAAACTGAGCTTTCAAATAAACAGCTTGTAGATATTATTAGGAATTTCGAAGATAGTTTTCATGTACAACCTGAGAATCTCCCATTAACTGGAATTGCCTCACTTCAAAAAGAAATAGATGATTCTGTTGTTAAAGAGAATTTAGTAGAAAATAAACTTGGGAAGAAAGCAATTGAATTTGTTGCAAAAGAAGCAGTAAAAGGAACTACTGGCACAAGCTGGCGAACAATTTATGATCAAGTAGAAAAAGACCCTAGATATTCAACAGAATTTCGAGCGTACTTTTATGAATTCTCTGAGTTAATTAGAAAAGGGAATTACGCATCACTAACAAAAGCCTTTGAAAAATCTCAATTAAACAATAGTGACCCACTTGTACCAATTGTAGCCAAAGCTGCAAGAAAAAGAGCATATGAAGATTACTGGGAAAATACAAGAGGCGCTAGTGTAATGGTTATGGAGAAAAGTGCTTTAGAAGGAACACAGGATTCTCCATTAATTCCTTACTTTAGTGAAATAGTTAAAGATGAAGGTGCAGCAGACGCAATTGGTTTCACAGACACAGAAAAAATTATTGCTAATCCAGTTTTAAAAGACAGAATCGAAGGAAGGTTAAGAAAAAAGCTTTATGCTCATGAAATTGGATATAGGTTATCCCAGGAAGTATCAAATGAAATATTAAGTAGTGCTTCAATCGGTTGGAAACTTGCAAAACAGAAGTTGAAGGATCCACAAAATCCAAATATTGAAATAACTTTTGCTGAGCTTATTTCGAGAGAGGTTGTCAAAACAGTTGCAGAAGATGCAGCAACTTATTTTGATACTGTAGCTAGCAATACAGACACTTCTTTATTAGATGCAAGATCAGGTTTGATTAAATATTTAACCTCAAGAGGTAAGGACCCAAGCTCTGTAATTGGGGCAACAGTAGCAGCTCAAGTAAAAACAATTGTACGAACTCACAGTAATGACTTTTTTACTGACTTAGAAAGAAGAGGGATGTCACCTGCTGAGCAAGACACTATTATTGACACTTTGGCAAATCAGACTTCGGAAACTGTTGCAGGCGTTCTTGAGTGTAGAGCAGACATGGCAACTCCAGAAAGTTTTATAGAGGTTAAGGTATTAGACGATAAAGATAGAGAAGCAAATAAGGATAATGCAAAGTTTGAAGTAACAGAGGTTACACTTGCAAAACTCCCATATGGAAGAAAAGTTGTAAGAGAAGGACAATATACTTCTACTGTACCTGATTCAACAAAAGCACCTCTTTCAAGACTGGAAAAAGCTCATGAAGGCGTTGAATTAATCAGGAGAACCGTAAGATTAGTTGAACTTCCAACAAACGAAAAATTAACAGAAGCATTTCAGAGGGTAGGGTTACAAATAGAAGAAGCAGAGGACTCAAGCAAATATATTAAGAAGAAGTATGCAGAACAAGGTGGTGAACTCGTAAACCTAAGAACAAATGATGCAATGCTAAGTGAGTATGATAATCAATTGATTACCTCACTTTTCACTGGAAATTTAATTCCGTACTTAGACAAAAAAAGAGAGGATGGTAAGCAGAAAATGCTTTTCGATATCATTTCAAACCTTATAGGTAGAACTGCAGGAAACGACATTCAACGACTTTTCGAATTACATGAAAATGCAAATACAATTGGAGAAATAATAAATAATCCTGAAGTCCTCCGAAAATTAATTTGGGAAAAAGGTATTCTACTTCCAAAAGTTAACGATGGAACTCCTGGAGGAAGAATGGTTGGAGTTAGAGGTAGGCTTATCAACCTCTTTACAAGGTCAATTGGACTTAGAAAAAAAGTCGACATGGGAGGGGGACAGAGAATGGAAGTCAATTTAATAACATATGGTATTAGAAATCTTGTAAATAAAGCATTAGATAAGGTTGGCGGTTCTCGTGTAGGAAAATTTACCGGTTGGGACAAAACATTAGCATATGAGAATAGGCGAAAGAAGAAGAATATTCTCGATCTAGGTTTATCTCTGACCGTAAGATTTGCTTACACTATGGCCAAGAAAATACTTGGTAGAGCACTAGATGTTGCCAAAAAGATCCCAGCAGTTGCAAAAGCTTACGCTTCTATTTTCTCAAAATTATCTACAGTAACCGATGGATCAATGGCAATAAGGTTAAGTAGAATTAAAGGATTGGCAAAAGTAGGAGGAGCATTTGGAGGAGCAGGTATTAGATCCTTACAATCAGGATTAATTGGTGGTGCAATTGGAGGTTTAATTGCCGGACCTGTAGGTGGAATAATTGGAAGTACAATATTTGGTGGAGAAGCATTTGTTAATGAACTACTAGAAGGAAATAGATTAGAAAGAATCTTAAAAGGTTTCCTTGGAGTTGAAGGATTAAATAAGCTTGTTACTGTCCCTGGAATTGAACTTACACAATCATTTAAGACACTGTTAGACAAAAGAATCTATTTACCACCTTCTATTTCCTCAGGGCTTACTAGTTCATGGGGGCTTGAGAAATTTGCATTTAGACCTGGATTTGGACAAGCAATTGAAATAACTGGATACAAATCTTACATACAGTTGTCTGCAGGGAGAAGTTACGACTTTTTCAAGCAGATGAATCATTTATCTGGATTAGAAGTAGTACCAGTATTTGATGTAGCAGATCCTACGAAAATTCTTTACTACAAGCCCGCACCTGGAATGTATATAGGTGCAGGAGAATCCGATTTAAAATTCTCAATTGGTTCAGTTCGAACTTCCGCAGAATTTAGATTAACAACATTAGACGGATTACCGCAATCAAGATCAATTTTTGAAACAAGTAGATTTTGGCGAGCATACAAAAGTATATTTGATAAATTCGATTCTTGGGTTGGATTAAAGGGTAGTGCAGGAAGACTAATAAGAGAGCTGAATGTCATAATGAAAGGGAAGTTTTCGACTTATGTAGCACTAGGAAATGCAGGAAAAATAAGTAGACTTGCGAAATTAGTTAATCCAAAGTTATTACAAAGTATATTTAGTGTAGGAAAAAGTTCATTTATTGCTGGATTAGCAACATTCTTTCTTACCGGAGGAAATCCAGTACTTACATTTGCAGTAATTGGTGGAAATACTTTGGCACAGTGGTACGGAAGAAGATTAATAGAAAAAGTTACCACTGCAGTAGAATCTGTTGCAAAAACAGTAGCTTCAAAAATTGAAGCTTCTTCAGTTGGAAGAGCTATAGCAAAACTTGTTAAGTTTCCAATATTTGAAACCCTCGGTCTAGGATACGGAACATATAGAATCTGGGAAACTGTTGATCAGGTTATAAGTGAGATGCAAAAAGGTAATAACTTATTCCAAGCAGTTGGATCGCTATTTAACAATCCACTAGATGCAGTGATGAGAGGAATAGACATTGCAGGTTTTCCTATAGGTATACGTGCATTAACAGGAACATTAACTGCATTAGGAGATAACCTAGTCGGAAGTCTAGCTTCAACCGGACTAATTTCCGGCACTACTGCAGCAAATGTATCATTCTCAGGTGTTGCTCCAGCTGCAGCAGTAGGTTCAGTTTTAGGATCTCTTCTTGGAGGATTATTATTTGGGTTCACCCCAGGTGTTATGGTCGTATCTGGATTAGTTGGAGCAGTAGTTGGTGGAGTAGTAGGAGTTGTAGTATCAATCGCAGCAGGACCTATTGTTGGATTCATTGCAGGTGCGACAGCTGGAACAATTGTTGGAGGGACTGTTGGAGGTTACTTAGGAAAATTACTTGATGGGGCATCAAAGTCTTTTGGAGATATTGTCAAATTCCTTGGAGCAGGACTTGGACTACTAAGATTTATAAGATCAGAAAGATTTTTAGATAAAGTTGAAGCAATAATGTCCATATCAATGTCTTTAACATTTGCCTCAACAATTGTGGGAGTTGGATTAGTTGCAATTCCATCCATATTTTCTCCAGGAGTATTTGTAGCAGCATCAAAAATTGCTGGTGTCACAAAGGCCTTCAACTCTTACGACAAATCTGCAAATGCTTTAGTGTATACAGTAACAATAACTAAAGGTAATTCTGCTAATCTCACAGGGAACATCATTGTAGATTTCACAGATACACTTTCTAGTACTGGTGACGTAAGCCGTATTACTTTTGATAATATTACAGACACTTTTAGACAGGAAGGACAAACAATAAAGTACCACGCAGAAAAAGATTCCACTAAATTCACCAATGATAAACTTACTTATAGAGTATTTTTAAACAAAAATCTTAACGAAGTGGCAGGAGGAAATGGAATATGTAATTTAATTAATGGAAATTCATCTGCGACAAGAATGGAAGATGGTACAAAGGTTCCTATAACAGAAGCAATTAATCAAAACGTGTGTGTAAATAAAGATGGGCAATTAATTAGGTCTTCTAGTTTAGCAGGCCTATATCGTCCAGACTTAGGTGGCAACCCAGTAGATCCAAAAGCTGCAGGCGTTGTTGTTACCCAATGTTCAAATGGTGCATTCAGTCACCAAGGAGAAAGAGCAATAGATATTGCAGCTCCAGCTGGTACACCAGTATTTGCATGGGCAGATGGAAAAGTAAGCCTTGTACAAATTGAAGGAAGAAGTGGTGTTAAATATGGATTTGGCTCATATGTTCAAATACAAAGTACTGTTAATGGAGTAGACTATATAACTACATATGGTCACATGCTTACAAATATTAAAGACTATGTAATAGAAGGAAAATTAGTAAAGAAGGGTGATCAAATAGGACAAGTGGGAAGTACAGGAAACTCTACTGGTAACCATTTACATTTCGCAATTAAGAGTCTGGATCCAAAAGCATTAGGACCTGCAAACTATGTTCCAAGAGAACCTTGTTGTCACATATCTTGTAGCTCATATTCTGAATCAGGGTTAGGAAGTGCATATAATTGTACGAATATTTTATCTGAGTGGACACTAAGAAATGGAAGTTGTACCAAATAAAAAGAAACAAACAATAGATAGAAAAGTAATTTTAATATTATCTGCAATTGGATTAGTAATTATCTTTGGAGTTATCGTCACCTTATTCTTTATATTCTCTTCAGGAACAGATGTTACTCAAGTTGTAAAAACTAACAAATACTTGGATACAGTATTCCTTACCAAGTTTAATTCTCAGCCTTTTAAATATACTTTATCTAGCTCTATTACTAATAACTCATTAATTGGTACATCTAGTTTACCTATGTATAAATATGAACTTAAAGATACTATTAATCTTAAGAAAGTATTGGTAGATAAATACAAACTAGATACTTCAAAAGAAGTAATAGACTACTCTATAGACAACAACACAAAGTTATTAATAGATAGTAATGGAATACAAATTAACTTTAATGTTGTAAAACAATCCGATGTATTTGGATTTGGAACACCAGATAACAACTCTAAGAAGGGATTAGAATATCTTAAAACATTTGGAGTAACGCTAGATTCATCTAATTTTACAACTAAAGAAAGCTACAACAAAACTGGAGCAGGGGAATATATTGTTTCAGATAAAACTAATGGTGAGATACAGACATTATCTCTATTTCCAAAAGTAAAAGATTTTTCATATATATTCAATAGTGGAACTGGAATAATATCTATGAGCTTTAATAAGGCTAATGATTTGTTAAGTATAAGTGTAAATGCTTCAAGTATTTCTAACTACAATATTACAAGTACTAATTCTTATCTAGATTACTTAAACTTAAGTACTGATGTTCTTAATGAAAGCTTTATTAATACAAATGGAATATATCTTCCTAACTATCCGACAGATAAGACTTTACTATTAACAAATATTGAATATGTTTATCTTCCCTCTAAGGATAACTATTTAATACCATTTGTAATCCTAAGTGATAAATCTTCATTAAACGAAGTGTTACTTCCAATAGTAAGTCCATCTAGAATAATATATGGATATTAGCTAGGGTAGTATGTATATCTCTTACTTAGAAGTATCTTTCATAATAACTGCTGGGGTATATATTACGAACTCTGCATTTGAACCATCCTTAAGTCTTGCATTACCTGTGAAAACATATATAGGAATCAAGTAGTTTTGAAAATTTAGAGATTCATAGAACTTCATAGAGATGTCTATTACATAAAAGTTTGCAACATCTAATGGTGAGTATTCAGGATCAATATAGTCATTATCTAACTTTTTAATGTAGACTAGACTTCCTTTTCCTGACTGTACAGTATCCCAAGCTCCACTTACACTTATCGTGCTATATACTCCTCTCGATGCAGGTTCAACATACCAGTTCTTGCTGGACATATAATATATAGTGCTGGTATTTGTTCCCATAATAATTCTAGTATCTGCTATCTTTGGATTTATCCCTAATACTTCTGTAAGCTTTTCTGGATCTACTTGATTAGAATTTGTGGTTGTTACAACAGTATTTGGATCTAGCTGAAATTTCTTGTAGAAATTGACAAGTACGACCTCAGTCGTATCTGGAGATTTAGATTTCTTTAGTTGGTAGTTATCATCATATATAAGATAATTTGAAGTAGTTTTTGCACTATTAAAGTTCGTATTAAATGCTCCTGTACTTAGTCCATATGACAAAGCAGTAGATTCATAAGTAGATTGGTAACTCGTAAATGGTTTAACAGTCTTAGCATCATTATTCTTTGTAAAATCAGATTCCAATAGCACGGATTTAGATATCTTATCTAATGTTAAAGATTTATTCCCTGGGGATAACCACTTAAGTTCAGTTGAATTTAGTTCAACTGGATCTGATGTAAAACCAAGTGAACTTGCTTGTGAAATTGCTTCATCTCTTGATGTTAATGTTTGCCTTGGCTCCTTATATTTATACACGTAACTAAAAAGTGGAAGATCTGTAGGAAGTTTCCCTGTTTGTGTTTCCAAACTAAAGACAGGTGTAGCAGTTGGTGCTAAAGTCAAAGAAGGAATGTTAATTAATGGTAAATCTCCGAATAGTCTATCTTCTTTTGAAACTGGAACTAACCCTGGGGGAGTACAACCAAAAAGTCTTCCACCTAAACTATTACAACTTAGAATTCCTGCACATGTATTAATAATTACTGCAAGAATTACAAAGGCACCAAAGCCTATTACAAACCTTCTTGTATTTCTTGTTGTATCACCTAATGTTGCCATTGATATTTACTTACATAAAAAAGTTATTGTACTTGGTATTTAGAATCATTACCAATTATGCTTACCCAAATCTTACCTCTATTTAATTCTAATTCAGATCCATCAGATTTATAGTATTTAGTTCTTGCTGTTTTACTATCTTTTTGCCAGATACCTTCTACTACTTTACCATCTAACATGAATATAGCTTTTCCTTGTCCAACTATATTAATAGATAATCTTCCTGCTGAATTATAGTCAGATTTAATTGGAGCTATTTCAATAATTAAATTCTTAACTTTGATAGATTGAGAATTATTTCTGTCTATATCATCTTTCCCATCTATTACTTTTCTATAGTTATTCTCAGTTCTGTTATATACCCATTCAGATCTATTCCCAGTACTTCCACCACCTGACCCAAAGTAAATTGTTGCACTTGAATTATTAGATCTTAATGAGTAGTCCATATCTGGCTTATATTTAAGTGCAGTTATTGTAGAGAGTCCTTTGTAATCTGACTCACTAACACATGATCTTAAGTTGTCTACAGATATATATGCAGTATGTTCAATAGCAACCTGATTCTTAATTCTTTCAGCGTCTCTTACATATCCACAGCTAGTTCTCTTAATATTATTCTGACTAAAATATATAGAGCTGTCATAAACTGTAAGCTCAGGATTAGTTTGCAAAGCTGCATCAGATATTTCTGACTGCCCAATATGGTAAAGAAGTGCATCATATTCTTGAACAATATCTCCAAAGTATGGTCTAAAACTTCTTACAGGTCCCATACTCTTTGGGAAAGATGACCAGTAAAAAGCTAAGTATCTACTTATTCCTCCTTCAACTGGAAGTTCATATACAATATCTGCTTCACTTACTCCACTTTGTGGTTTTGCATCTTGCTGATTATCTGTACTAACAGCGATAGGTCTATATACCGATAGTGCCTTATATTGTTCAGATGTTAATAGTTCACCATTAAATGGATTTTGTTTATCTCTCACTGTAACTTCAGAAAGGGGGACAGTATAGTAAAAATCTTTAGGATTGAATTCTTTCACTTTAGATTCTACTAACGCAAAAGATGTATCCATTCCTGGGAGATTAGATTTACTAGCACTACCAAGTACAACATAGTAAAGAGCTAGAATAACTAAGACTATACTAATAGGGATAAAAAGAACCATAATTATTAAACCTTTATGCTTCTTTAGAAATTCTAATACTTTACTTGTTTTAACAACCTTTCCATTAGCATCTAGAGTAGGAGTAACCTGAGCACTTGTCTTTACATCTGTATTTTGACTAACAACTGGTGTAGTTACACTATTAGTATTAGTAAACTTACTCTCAAATCCTTTATTCTCTGTAATATTTTCTTTTTGTTTTTCAGATTTCGAATTAAAAAGGAACTTCATAATATTATTAAAATATTTATCTTCTCAATCTTATACTCCCCAATAATTTTTTGCAAAATACTTTCAGTATAAATACAATACCCCTAACAAATATTAACCCAATAAATATGATCAGAAACTCGAAGAACATAAAAAAGATAAAACTTCTTTATGAAGAAAGTGCCAAAGAAGCAGAGTTAGAGAACAAGAAAGCAGTGGAAGTTAAGAAAGAAGAGATAAATAAAGATGCTCCTAAGAAAGTGGATTCAAATGAAGTATTAAATACAAAATATATAAAGAGAGACATTATCAAAACTGCAATCTTTTTTGTTTTAGCTCTAGTCGTGCTTTACATAGCATACAGGTACAATTTGTTTGCCATGATTTTTGTAAAGTGATAGATTTATACAAATTAGATATTGCCCATGGATACAGAGAAAATAAAGAAAATAATATTGATCTCAGTGATAGTTATCGGAATACTGGGAGTTGTAGGCGTTGGCGTCGTTGTTATTAACGCCATTAGAAATCAGTCGAGTGCAATACCATCTACAGATACTAGTGCAACTCTTAGAATATGGGGGCTTTGGGAAAATGAGGGAATAATGAAGAGTGCAATAGATGCTTACAAGAAAGTTAAACCCAACATTACAGTCAGTTATTCTAACAGGGAACAGATAAGTTCAAACTACAAAAGCACCTTAAAAAGTCGTCTAGCTGAAGGTAATTCTCAACAAGTTCCAGATATCTTCATGATTCATAACTCTTGGACTGAAGATTTTAGTAAATATATGACTCCAGTTCCAACGACTACCTTTACTTCCTCTCAATATACTAATACTTTTTTCCCAGCAGTTTCAGATTCATTTACATATAAAAACAATTCATATGCACTCCCAATAGGAATAGATGGACTTGGAGTGTACTACAACAAAAAACTATTAACAGATAAAGGATATACACTTCCAGCAGAGAACTGGGATCAGTTTAAAGATCAGGCAAAGAAACTTACAAGGTTTGACTCTAATGGAAATATATTAGTAGGTGGAGTAGGAATGGGAACAATGAATAATGTAGATTTTTCTTATGAAATACTTTCTATGTTAATGCTTCAAAATGGAGCAACTATGACAGATCCAACCACTGGTTTGACAACATTCGGAACTGATGCAGCAGCATCTTCAGCTCTTAAGTTTTATACAGATTTTGCAACAGTAGATAAAGGATGGAATAAGACATTACCTAGAGATATAACTATGTTTGCAGAAGGAAGACTTGCGATGATGTTTGCTCCTCTTTGGAGAGCAGACAGTATAAAGAAAGCAAATCCTACGTTAGATTTTGACATAGCACCTGTACCTCAACTTGCAAATTTTAGTGGAACAGGAAGAGTAGATTATGCAGACTTCTGGGGATATTCTGTTTCTAGTATTTCTTCATACAAACAAGAATCATGGGATTTCTTAAAGTTCTTAACAACACCTGAGACTTTAAAACTATTAAACGATACTGAAAAAGCAGAAAGAGTAACAGGTGAGTTTTATCCTAGAAGCGATATGGTCACTAACCTTTCAGCAGTTCCATTTACAGATGCATTTTCTAAGATGATGCCAACAGCAAAAACTTGGAAAATGTATGACAAAGAATCTGTTTCAGCTATATTCAAAACAGATATAGACTCATCTTCTGGAAGTTCACCACTTTCAACTGGGTCTGCTGGATCAATACTATCTGGAATAGCAACGAAAGTAGACGCAATAATAGCTAACAAAAATTCACCTGTATCTAATCTAAGTTCTTCAGCTACAAGTACCAAATAATTTAATTATATACACATGGACAATACAAACAAGAAAGACGACAAAGACAAACTAAGAGTAATTACAGCAGAGGAAGTACTCGAAGAACTTAGAAGAAGAAAAAAACAATATGGAAGTGTGTATTTACCATCTAACTCCTACCAAGTAATCAAGAAACCTATTATTAATTCATCTAACGAGGACATGAAATCACAAAAACTGCCAGTTTCTGAGCAAGAAGTAGATAATTCTACAAAAAATAGTAACAATAAAAAAAACGATCCAAGTTTAAGAAAAGCAGTTCTTTTCCTAGAATCCTTTGCATTTAAGAAACCCCTACAATCAGTATTCACGGTACTTATGATTCTTGGAATTACAACAGGAATGTATGTTGCAACTAGACCTGTGGGGGAGCTTAATAATATAAATAAGGCAGATAGTATAGACTCTTCAACGTTTATAAAACTACTTAAAACAGATGGTTCCGACTATAATCTTCCTGGTTACCCAATTATTCGTTGCCTTCCACAAGATGTTGATAAATCCTACTGTTCATCAAACACCTGCACATCAGGTACAGCAGATATACCACCTCAAGCATGTTTGGCAAACTCAATATACACAGGAAATATAAGTAAGCTGGTTATACTTGAAAAACCTAATTTTCTTAATTTCACTCTTGATTCAGTTTCAGGAAAAATTAATTTAAGTTCTACTAGAGCATTAACATCTTCAGATAATGAGAAATCATATTCAATCAAGTTTCTTGGTATACCAAAAGATCAGTCATCATTTAGACTTCTATCATTCACTTTAGCTATTTCTTCAAAAACGGCTCCATCATCTGTAGCAGATATAGCTGTGGATGCAATCATGAGAAACCCTATTTTTTCTACTACTCCCGGTAATTGTGAAGCAGCAGCACCAAGTGGAGCAAAATCTAAATGGCATAACTACATGACTGATAGTGCATGTTTTAGTGCAGGAGACGCTAATCCTGTAATCGTAACTGATTCAGAAATCTCATTAAACTACGATAGGCAATGTCATAATAATGTAAGTGCTAAAACAGTTTCATTTGATGTTTCAGCAAATGATAAAGATGGAGATGTTACAGCATTTGAAGTGAGTTCAGGAGGGACAACTTCAAATAATCCAAGAATGTCTGAAAATCTTGAAAGCTATGTTCAAAAAGTAATGACTGAAGTAGACTCACCATCCGCTATAAGCGGAACAACAGGATTTGTTAACTATACCTACAAGAATTCAGTTAAATTAGATATTCAAGAGAGCGACATTGGAACAACAATTCCAGTAGTATTAAATGCATACAATATTGGTAGTGCTTCTCACAGGACATCAAAAACTATTAATGTAAAAGTAAATGAAGCATTATCCGGAGCTAGTACAAACCTTTCTGCAACCGTATATACTCCAAAAGCTTCGGACACTGTAAAAGGAGCAACTACAATTAGTTGGAAGATTGCAGATGGCTGTGATTTAACAAGGTATAAGATAGAGCTTTGGGATAAATACTGTACAACATATAAATCTAAGATTGTTGATGAAACTTTAATAAATGCTACTAGCGTGAATACCGATTGGGACACAAGAAATACTGCAGATGGTGAATACTGTGTAAGAGTATTTGTAAGAAACACACTTAATGACCCATTCAAAGTTGGGAGTTCTGGTACTATTACAGTTCAAAATAATTCGAATGCAAATCATAGTCCAACAATTATTTCAAACCCGACTAATACAAATATAAAAGTTGGAGAAGTATTCAGCTATACTGTTAAAACAGCAGATCAAGATTCTGATGCAGTGAGTATTGTTGTGAATAAAAAACCAGATTGGTTAACATTAAATGGTTCAACACTATCTGGAAGTACAACCACATCAGGAAAATATGATGTTTCAATAACCGCAAAGGACTCAAAAGGAGCATTAAGTGCACCTCAAATGTTCTCAGTAACATTCTCTCCAAGTGATAACACTCCATCTGTAATTACATTCGATGCTTTTCCAACAGGAAACACCATAACTGGAACCTATGTATTTAAATGGGCAGCAACAGATAGTAATGGAATAAAGTCTATGACTTTAAATATTTCTTCAGATGGTTCAACTTGGACAAAACTTGCTGACCTTAAAGCAACAGATAAATCATTCAGCTTTGACTCAACTAAGTACAAGTCCGGTGAGTACTATATCAAACTAGTAGTAACAGATAACAAAAATGATGTTGTAGAAAAACTTTCTGATAAGATAGTTATTCAAAACGCAGATACAATAGGTACAGTGAGTGTTGTGTCGCATACTCCAGCAACAGGAGAAAGTATTACAGTAGTAAGACCAAACATAACTGTAAAATTAGCTCTTCCAGCTGGAAAGACATTAGATGAAACAAAACTTGCTATTACATTAGATGAAAGAGTAGTAACTACTTTATGTAAATATGCAAGTCCAGATATTACTTGTACTCTAGATAAAGATCTTGCACTTGGAAGTCATAAAGTAAATGTAGAATACTATGACAATACAGGAGTGAAAGCAGTAGAAACATGGGAATTCGTAATATCTTCAGACACTTCATCTAGTGTTACATCTAGTGCATCTTCTGTAAGTCAAGATCCAAATACAATTACAGTATTTGGAAGAAGTATTTCAAAAGCACTTGGAATACTATTACTAGTTCTTTGTGTCGCAGGACTTCTAATCTTTGTAATTCCTCTCATAATATTTAGAGTATGGAAGAAAAAAGATAGTGGGGGTGATGACTCTCCAAAACCACCAGTACCATCTCCTACAAAAGTTACGCCAACAAATGCTGTAGCAAGTGGGACAAATAATACTCCATATACTTCACCTAAGGTTGAAACCAAGTATGAACCAGCATTTTCATACAACACAAAAAAGGAGTTTGATGTGAATAAGACAATGCCAGCAAGTGCTCCCGTTACTCCAGTAAATGAAGTTAGAAAACATAATGTTGTAACAAGTATTCCAGTCACGAATACACCTACTGGATCAGGTAATTCAACTAATACAAATTCGAGCTTTCCAAACCCAAATAAATATGCTAACCTCCCCCAAAGTAGTACAGAAGTGAAAAAAGATAGTGATTTAAGTGAGCCAAATAATACTTGGGGACTAGCAGGAAGATTCAAGCAAAATGATGTTACGACAAAACAAGATAATGGAAGTGCAGGGGTTTAACTGAGTCGGTACGCGAACCTTCCCATCTTTGTAAGTAGATATATTTGCAAGGATGGGATTTTCTATGTATAAAGATTGCTTAAAAATATGTTAAACGATATATACGAAACTAGACAAAAATTTTCTAAATCAGAAGATTTTATCGACCTCATATCTACCGACCTCTCCAAAATATATTCTTATCCAAGTGATAAATTAAATAGCTATATTAAGAAATATATAGATAGTAGATTCTACGAACCAGATTCAAAAGGAATTCTAAAAGCGAGAGAAACCATTTCAAAGTATACAAACAAAAAGAATATAAATGGAAAGCTTAATCCAGATGAAATATTCATAACAGCATCCACTTCAGAAAGCTATAACCTCATATTCCAAACTCTTTCAAAATCTAATGACACAAAAGAAAAACTTGAGGTACTGCTTCCTAATCCCGGTTACCCTCTGTTTGAACAGTTAACTAAATATTCAAATTTGGAAGCAAAGTACTACAGACAAGAAGAAAGTAAGAATTGGGAAATAGATTTAAATTCGATTCAAGATAATATTACATGCAAAACAAAATTCCTGGTATTAATCTCTCCTAATAACCCAACAGGCTCAGTCATATCTAAAGAAATGTTTAAAAAGATATGCCAGATCGCATCACAAAGTAACATCATTTTAATAGTAGACGAAGTATTTAATGAATTCACTTACGAAAAAGACATTAGCTGGGACTTATCTGTTTTTAATCTCTATCCAACCTTAGTTATGTTTAAATTAAATGGTATTTCTAAGCTATTTTCCCTTCCTGATCTTAAGCTTGCTTGGATTGAAATCTATGGAAACAAGGAAAAGAAAGATGAAATAGTTGAAGAATTAGAGATCAATAACGATATGTTCTTAAGCGCAAACTCTATAACTCAAAATATACTTCCAAATCTTTTCGAGGATTTTAGTACGGTTGAAGATATAAAAGAAATGCTCATTAAGAGTAGAGAAATTGTAGATAAAACACTTCAAGAGCTAAATAAAGACAATATTATTGAATATATTCTACCAACTGCCGGAATTCACCTTATACTTTCTACCAAAAAGGAGTATATTACCAACCAGAAAAGTTTAGAGGAAATAGAAGAAGAGTTTGTTGTTCGTTTAACAGAAAGTGAAAAAGTGTTTATTCATCCAGGTTTTTTCTATGATTACCACAGTGGTGGTAGGTTAAGTTTTGTAATGAGCATTGCAAATGATCCAAATAAATTAAAAACAGGTTTAGAGAGATTATTTAAATTTTTAAGAACTTTCAATGGCTAATTACATATTTGTTTCTGGTGGTGTTATTTCAGGAATAGGGAAGGGAGTTACTTCTGCAGCAATTGGAGTACTTTTAAAGAAACAAGGATATACTGTAACTGCAGTTAAGTGTGAAAACTATCTGAATGTAGATTCAGGAACAATTAATCCAATTGAACATGGAGATCCATTCCTAACACAAGACGGAACAGAATCAGACATGGATCTTGGTACATATGAAAGATTTCTTAATCAAGAGATGGCAATTGAAAATTTCATAACATTTGGACAGATATATAAATCTATTATTGAAAAAGAGAGAGCATTTGGATACAAAGGAAAAACAGTAGATCCAACGGAAGAAGTTTGTGAAGAAGTCATTAGAAGAATATATAAAGCTCAAAAGAAAACAAATGCAGACTTTGTTCTAGTTGAACTTGGAGGAACAGCTGGAGAGTACCAAAATGTTTTCTACTATGAAGCGTCTCGTAGAATGAAGTACCAAAAGAAAGAAAAAGTTATTCATGTACATGTGGCATATGCACCATTTCCAGCTCATCTTGGAGAACCTAAAGCAAAACCTATTCAATTATCTGTAAAGACTTTGAATACAATGGGTATTCAACCAGATTTTGTTGTAGTTAGATCTGAAGTTCACTTTGATGAAAGAAGAAGAGAGAAGTTATCCCTATACTGTAATCTAGATTCAGGAGACGTTATTGAGAATCCAAACTTAAATTCGATATATGAACTTCCTGGAGTATTAGACAAGCAACAATTTTCACAAAAAATAATTACAAAACTAAACAACAGGTATCGAACAAGATTAAAATCTAAATCTAAACTTGATCTAAAAGATTGGGAGGAACTTGGAAGAAATATTGAAAGTGTAAAGGTCGAAAAGCCAAATGGTGAGCCAGTTCTTGCAATTGTTGGTAAATACTTTGCAACTGGAGAATACTTCCTTGCAGATTCATATGCAGCACTACTTGAATCTATTAATCATGCATCTTGGAGACTTGGAAAAAAGATTTCTTTGAAGTATATAAATAGTGAAAGTGATGAGAAGAACATGGATAAAGCTCTAAACGGTGTAAGTGGAATAATAGTTCCAATTGGATGGGGAAGTAGAGGTGCGGAGGGTAAAATTAAAGCCATAGAGTACGCAAGAAAGAATAATATTCCATACCTTGGACTTTGCTATGGTATGCAACTTGCTGCCGTTGAATGGGGAAGAGATGTGCTTAATTTAAAGGATGCCAATACCGAGGAAAATGATCCCAAAACTAAAAATCCAATTATTCACTTAATTCCAGAAAAAGAGAATTATGTCAGAATTAAATCAAAAGGTGTAACCATGAGACTTGGAGGATATGACTGTGTAATTAAACCCGGAACATTGGCTTTTGACATCTACTCCAAATATCCTGAATACATTCTAAAGAAGAATACAGACAAAACTATTCTTGTAAATGAGAGACATAGACATAGATTTGAATTCAATAACGAATATAGAGAACAATTTGAAAAATCTGGATTTGTATTTAGTGGAACTTCTCCAGATAATTTCTTTGTCGAAATGATAGAGCTTCCAAAGAAAGTACATCCATTTTTCTTTGCAACTCAAGCTCATCCAGAGTATAAATCTACACCACTAAACCCACATCCAGTTTTCCTTGAGTTTATTAAAACTCTTAAGAAATAACTGTTGGTGAAATAAAGAGAAGGTGATAATATCTAGGTGAGCTAGCGATAATGTATTGGCGACAGAAGTAATTTACTTCTTATCTTTACCAATATGGAAACAGCTACCACTGGAGAATCTACACATTCAGCACCATCAGATAGCATAGTCCCAGATCAAATTGAAGGTGTAGTAGAGACTTTTAGACAAAAAAGCTTCCAAATAGGACATCATAAGCCAACTCAAACTTCAAAGCCAATCCCCAGTTATACAATAGATTTAATAGAAAAGGCAGTATATATTCACTCTTTTGACAGACATATTTTACCCAAAGATATAGCTAGTGCAATTATGAACGGTCCAGATCAGAATGAAATATACCCTCTATTTTGTGATCACCAAGATGAAGGAGAAACAATTAGAACCTCGCTTAAGTTAATATTTGTTTCTTCTGCAGGACGTATAGTTTATGTACCTTTCGATAGTCTATCTTCTACTTAGATAGAGTAAAATATAGGTCATAACCCCTATCTTATTGGATATTCCCATTCAAAATGCTAATATTTCAACATGGATAATAAAGATTTGGAATTTATTAAAACAGTTATCAGAAAATACCTAAATAACAGTGAGAATTCTGTATTCATTTTTGGTTCTAGAGCAATAGGAAATTATAAGAAATATAGTGATTACGATATAGGTATAGAAGGTAAAAAATTAGACCTATTGAAACAGTCATATATAGAGGAGGAATTTGAAAATTCTAATTTCCCATATACGGTAGATATTGTAGACTTTAATCAAGTAACTGATCGTTTTAGAAATATAGCTAAAACTAAAATTATTCCTATTAAATATTAATTAGAATAAATGGCAAAAACATTTGAACTATATGAGGACTTAAAAAGAGCAAATGAAACAGTAAAAGAGGCTTTGAAATTTGAGCATACTATTCCTTACAGGGAATCTCTTACACAAAGATTTGAGTATACTTTCGAACTTAGTTGGAAACTTATGAATAGTATTCTTTTTGACCAAGGGATAGATGTGAATGGAACAAGGACGATAATAAGAGAAGCTGGAAAGCTCAGCCTTATTGATAGCGTAGAAAAGTGGTTCGAATATTTAGAATCAAGAAATAGAACTGTACATATGTACAAGCAAGATATTGCAGAAGAGATCGAAAAGGTTATCCGGGAAGGTTTCTTTGAAAGTGTAGAATATTTAATTCAAAATTCAAAGAAATACATATATGAATAATCAAAATTACCAAGAAGAACTTAAAAAACAAATCACAAACTACCTATTAACACTCAATATTAAAGAACAATCAGTAGAATTATCTAAGCCAAAAGATAAAGAATTTGGAGATCTTACTACAAATATTTCTCTTCAAGTATCTAAACAAATTGGTAAAAACCCTAGAGAATTTGCAGAAGAGTTAAAAAAATATCTTGAAGACAAGAATCTTGGATTCATAAAGAAGATAGAAATTGCAGGACCAGGATTTTTAAATTTCTATATTAATATCAAAGATTCTTCTTCAGTTATTGACCTCATTCTTTCCGAAGGAGAAAAGTATGGAAAGTCAAAGGAAAGTAAAGGAAAAGTAATGGTGGAATATGGTCAACCTAATACCCACAAAGCACTACAAATAGGACACATGAAAAGTGGAGTTATAGGGTCGTCCATAGTTAAACTCATGGAAAACTATGGCTATGATGTAATTAAAGCAAATTACTTTGGAGATATTGGAAAACATGTAGCTAAGTGTCTATTCGGCCTTATAACAGAATACAATAAAGATGAGAAAGACTACATGAAATTATATTCTGAATTTAATGAGTCTAAATACCTTGAAATAGAAAAGGACTTAGAAAATAAAGTCTCAGAAAAAGGAATTCATTTTGTAGCTAACTATATTAACGAAGTATATGCAAAAGGAAGTTCATTAGATAAAGATCCTGAAACAAAGGCAACTCCTGTAATAGACTTAATTAACCAGGATGTATATGAGCTATATAACAATCCAGATAGCGAAAAACTCAATCAGGGAATTGCCAAGCTATATAAACTAACTAGAAAGTTAAGTATAGATCACCAGTCAGAAGTATTTAAACTTCTTGGTGTTCAATTCGATAGACAATATCCAGAAAGTGAAATATTCAATGAAGGGTATAATCTTGTATCTAAATATTCAGATCAGAATCCAGACTGTAAGAACCCTATATTCATTAAAGACCAAGGAGCAATAATATTCCCGGGTGAAAAATATGGTCTTAAAAGATGGGTATTCATAACAGGAAAAAATATTCCATCATACTCTGCCAAAGATTTAGGTTTAGCTTTCAAGAAGTTCCAAGAATATCCAGATCTTAAAAAGTCTATTATTCTTACCTCCGTAGAACAAAATGACTATTTCAAAGCTGTAATAAAAGCACTTGAACTAATAGATACCAAATTTGAAGGTAAGTTAAAACATATGGGATTTGGATGGATGTTACTTGGAAATAAGAAAACATCTTCAAGATCTGGAAAAACTATTAAGGTAATGGACTTAATAGATGAGATTACTGAAAGTGCAAAGAAGAAAATAACAGAAGGAAAAGAATATTCAAATGAAGAGATAGATACAATATCTAAAGCAGTAGGAATAGGTGCACTCAAGTTCTTCATATTATCTTATGAATTTCACAGAGATGTGAACTACGATCCTGAAAAAGTATTAAGTCTTACTGGTTTTTCTGGTCCATATGTAATGTATGGATATGTAAGAGCTGGAAGTATATTAAAAGATGCAAAAGAAAAAGGTATTGTATTTTTATCTTCAGATAAACAAACTTACAAACCAAACGAAGATGAGAAAGAAGTAATGAGTTTACTGGAAGATTATCCAAATCTTGCAATGAAGGCAGCAAAAGAATTTACTCCTCATAAAATTGCACATTTTCTATTTGAGCTTACAAATAGCTTTAATAAGTTCTATGGTGCTAATAAAGTATTAGGAGACAATTCAGATGAGACTACATTTAGACTTAAGTTAACTGCAGCAACTGCTACAGTACTTAAGAATGGATTAAATCTTCTTGGAATAGAGACAATAGATAAAATGTAAGTTACTTAATATTTAGAATATAACTATGTCAAAATTTAACGATGTAAAGAAATCTTTTTTAGACTACTACCAATCTAGTAATAGGGATCATAAAGCAATTGAAGGAGTGGGGCTTGTTGCTCAAAACGATCCATCTCTTCTTTTCGTTAATTCCGGAATGTTTCCACTTGTGCCATACTTAAGTGGGGAACCACATCCAATGGGTAAAAGAATTACTAATGTGCAAAGAAGTATCCGAACAGATATAGAAGATTTTGAAGAAATTGGAGACAAAAGACACACTACAGTTTTCAACATGATGGGAAACTGGAGTCTTGGAGATTACTTTAAGAAAGAACAAATTAATTGGGTTCTAGATTTATATGTAACAGTATTCAAGCTAGATCCATTAAGATTATTTGTTTCAGTATTTGAAGGTAACGATGCAGCACCAAGAGATGAAGAATCTATTGCATATTGGAAAGAAGCCTTTAAAAGATATGGAATTGAAGCAGAAGTTGGAAATGCAAAAGAAGATATTAAATTAAACTTCGATAGTGAAGGCAATCTTAAAAGACCTACAATAAATGAAACAGGACTTTTTAAACAAGTTAAAATATTTACATACCCTGAGAAAAAGAACTGGTGGAAAAGAGGATATGCTCCAGGAGAACTTGGAGGACCAGATAGTGAAATGTTTTTTGATCTAGGTAAAGATTCTGAAGATTATCCAGAAGATGGCGTACATATTAATTCAGATAACGGAAGATTTCTTGAAGTTGGAAACAGTGTGTTTATGCAGTACAAGTTAGATGAGAATCTAAAATGGAAAGAACTATCTCAAAAGAATGTAGACTTTGGAGGAGGACTTGAAAGAGTTATGCTTTGCCAACTAAATATGCAAGATAAGAATATAGTAGATATGTTTGAAATAGAGCTATTTACTCCAATAATACAAACTCTAGAAGAGTTAAGTGGACTTAAATACAAAGAGATAAGATCCAACCCAGACAAGAAAGAAATGTTAAGAGCTATGAGAATAGTTGCAGATCACTTAAGAGCTTCTATTCTTCTTATGGGAGATGGAGTAATACCTTCTAATAAAGAACATGGATATGTCTTAAGAAGATTCCTAAGAAGAGCCATTAGATTTGCTAAGACATTAAATATAGATAGAAACTTTACACAAGAATTAGCTCTTAAGATTATTGAAGCATATAAAGAAGATGAGCCACAATTAATTGAAAAGAGAGACGTAATTCTAAGTGAACTAGATAAAGAAGAAAACAAGTTCAGAAAAACTCTAGATAACGGACTTAAGGAATTAGAAAGAATTACTAACCTTAAGCTAAAAGAAGACAAAAAAGTAACTGCTGAAGATATATTTAGACTATACGAAAGCTTTGGTCTTCCAGTTGAGATGAGTATAGAGGAACTTAAACTTGGAAAGTATGAATTAAAACCAGAAGATGAAAAGAATATTACAGATGGATTAGGTGCAATAAAGAAATCTCACCAAGATTTATCTAGAAGTGGAGCAGAAAAGAAATTCAAAGGTGGCTTAGCAGATACATCTGAAATTACTACAGCCCTCCATACTACCCATCACCTGCTTCTTAAAGCTCTACAAGAGATTGTGAGTGCTGAGATTCATCAGAAAGGAAGCAATATAACAGCTGAAAGATTAAGAATAGATTTTAATTATGGAGAAAAACTTACACCAGAACAATTAACTAAGATAGAAGAAAGAGTTAATGAATGGATAGAGAAAGGACTTATTGTAGATAGAAGAGAAATGGCAAAATCTGAAGCAGAAAAAATAGGAGCTGAAATGGAATTTGGGGGAAAGTATGGAGAAACAGTTTCAGTTTATGAAATAAAAGACATTGAAGGAAGAATCTATTCAAGAGAATTTTGTGGAGGACCTCATGTTAAGAATACTTCAGATATTTCAAAGTTTGGGAAGTTCAAAATTCTTAAAGAAGAAAGTTCAAGTTCTGGAATAAGGAGAATAAAAGCTACTTTAGTGAAGTAGAAGTATGTTTGATGTCCAAATATCCGAAGCAAAAAAAGAAAACATTATTGATATTCTTACAGTTGGGAAGGACGCTTGGTTAGATACATATGTAAACGAACAATTTGACATTACCAAAGAAGATATTGAAATACATAGGAGTATTAACGCTGAGACAATCCAGAAACAAAGTAAATACTTTGAGCTAAACACTTCCAAATGCTTCATTGCAAAAGTAGATGACAAAATAGTTGGCTATGCTTGGCCAAGAGTTGAGAATAATAAGAACGAAGTTGGAGCAATATATATACTTACAAAGTACCAAAGACAAGGAATAGGTAAAAAACTGATGGAAAAAGTATTTGAATACTTTCATAACGAAGATATTTATGTTGAATGTGCAATGTACAATACCAAAGCAATTGAATTTTACAAAAAAAATGGGTTTGAAATTACAAATAACAAAGAAAATAAATTTCATGAATTAAAAACTGGAAAGAAAATTCCACTTATTGAAATGAAAAGAGATAGGTCTACACCTTTAGATTAGAGCATCTTAAATCTTCCTGTTCATGTTACTTAAAAATATATATACTTTTGTCTGTATATTTATGAAGTATATATTAAGGTATGTCCATATTAAGTAGGATTAAGCAAATACTTACCAATAAGCGATTTCAGAAGATAATAATCATTTCGTTATTTTTAATTCCTTTAATTGCTTTAGTAATATTCTTAGTAAGGTTTCTAACAGAACCCTCTATTAATCCTGAAAATGTTAGATTAACTAACCTTACAGATCAGTCTTTTACACTAAGTTGGACAACAAAAAATTTAACTACAACAGGTGCTGTATATGTTCTTGAAAATTCTAATTTTGTTCCAATACTTTCAAGAATAACATCTAAAAAATTCTATGACTCAAGGGACGATCTACAAGTGAATTGGTACCAGGACTTTAATAGAGAAAGGCTTTTTACACATAGTGTAGATATATCTGGACTTAAACCTGAAACTAAATATAACTTTAGAATTGAAAGTGGAAACTTTATTTATGATGTTACTAACCAGTTAGGTTCAGACAACATAACAACATTAATTACTCCAGATAATAATGTAACTCCATCTCCAATATATGGAAGGGTAATGAGAGCAGATGAGATTAATCCCCAAATGGGTGCTCTCGTTTATCTGACATTAGAAAATGATGGAAAATATTCTAGTCAGTTATCTACAGTAACTACATACAATGGGACATATACACTAGATCTGTCTAATTCAAGAGATGAAGACTCGAAAGTGTTTTCAGCTTCAGATAGAACAATATTACATTTTGAAGTAGACTCAGGTAATAGAGGAAAACTAACATACCAACAAACAAATACTGCAACAGACCCAGTCATAGATATATCCCTTAAGAATGAAGTAGAGGATAAGAATGCAGTAGTTAGTCTAGGAGATTCCATAACATCTACTCTTAATCCAATTGCTACAAATATAGAAAGTATTGTTGCAAGTGTAAATGCAGAAGCAATAACAACAAACATTGTTAAATCTTTTGATGATCTTTCTTCTTATCCAGAAATTAGAATATTCAAAACTACATTCTTTCCAATACTTATACTAGTTATTCTTACGTATGGAATTTTAACTTGGAAGAATATTTGGAAAAGAATTAAAGATAATAGTACGAAGATAAATAAGTATGCTTCAATTTTTGTAATCTTACTTACAATATTTCAATTAACATTCCCAATTGCAGTTTATGCAAAAGATAATTCTAATAGTACAAATTCAGAACCTGTTTTTAGTCAACTTGCAAATTCATTACAAAAAACATTAGGTTCAGGTTTAATTGAAAAGGTATACGCAGAATCATGTGGATCAGATGGGAAGTCAGTATGTAACGCACAAGGTCAATGTATAGCAAATTGTGCCAATTTTAATGCACCAACATCAAAGGCAAGTTCAGCCGCAACAACACAAGCACCAGAGTGTACTTCAGGAAGTCAATGTAATGGTAAGACTGTGCAGAATTGTTCAGGAGGTAAATGGATAAATGGAGAAGTATGTGATGGAACTACAAGGAAATGTGATGGTGGAAAATGTGTAGATACAAATCCTGCACCAGCTCCAGCGACATCAACTGCATCTCCAGCTACTGCCGCACCTTCTACATATTCATGTGGAGTAGCAGGGTCTCGTTGTGGAAGAGGAGGAACATGTACACCAAATGGTTGTGTTGGAGAAACCCCAATTCCAGATTGTTCGGCAGGTCAAACAAGATGTGATGGAAAGACTGTTCAAAATTGTCAAAATGGAAAATGGAATAACTTCCAGTTTTGTGATGGTACTTCTCAAAGATGTGCAGCAGGTGCTTGTGTCGGAACAAATACTTGTGTAACTGAAGATGTAAATATGGGATGTGAAATTACTAATGGAATATATACGGGGAAATATAAGGTGAGCCACAAGAAGACAGATTGTAGTGCATCTGTTGAAACAATTACAGATAATTCTAAATGCCCTGTAAGTACAACTGGTTATGCAAAAGTATGTGAAGCTACAACTAAACAAGGAGACTGTGTAGCTGGAGCAAACATGAGAAAAAAGTATGATGTTAAACCAGATTGTTCAGTAGTAGAAAGAAGTGAATACGATCCAAGTTGTTCAAATACTTCGTATTCACCAACACCTAAAGATCAAAAAGATGCACAAGCAGGAGCTAAGAAAGTTACTGCATCTATTGCAAAAGTATCCAAAACTGAACTAGATACTTCAAAAGACCTTGCTTCTTCTAATCCCTCTTCTACAGGAAATTGTTCTTTATCAGACCTTGGAAAACAATACGACAATGGAGGATCTTGTTACCAATGTATACATACAGGAAATGCTGAGAAGATATCTGACAAGGCTTGTGCAAGTATGACATCTTCAGGATCATACGCATGTGGATCGGATATAACTATTGGAGGGGGATATAGATTTTCAAAGGGTGGAAAATGCTACCAATGCTTCATGCCTAATTCAAGTGCAACTGAAGTCTCTTGTTCAACTCAAATAGGAGCAAAAGTTCCTGAATCTAAACTTGCAGGAAATGTAAATTGTTCAGATCTAGATAGTGCAGGACTTACAGGATCTCTTGCGAATCAAAAATGTGTTACTGGACTCGATAGAGAAGGTAATCTTACATTTAGAACCTCAGCTCTCTCAGATAAAGATGGAGATGGATATACAAGTGATGTAGATTGTAACGATAGTGATCCATCAGTTCATCCAGGTGCAACAGATACTCCTACAGAAGATAAGAATTGTGACGGGAAAATATCTTACGTGTTTCAAAAACTTAATAGCGGTTGCTCATCTTCATCACAATGTGAAGGTGGACTTGTTTGTGCATTAGCCACTTCGAAAGGAGGAAATGATGAATACAAGTGTCAAAAGACAATACAGACTGCTCTCAAAGACGATATCCAAGCTGCGCTAGATAGTGGCAAAGGGGATTGGAATAAATTAATAGGGGGATATACATCTGGAAGGTTTACTAATTATGCAAAATCTTGTCCTGAAGCTAAAAATCCTCAAGATTGTAACGACAATGGAATTCCAGATGTATTAGAGCAGGCATATGGTGTAAATACATCCGCTAATGGAAAAGAAATTGAAAAAATATTAACTACTGCGGTAAAAACTGATTGTGAAAAAAGAATAAAATCAGGTTCATATTCTGGAAGTCAGGGAGAATGTGAAGTAGATACATTTGATCATTCAGGTTTTGAATCTTTAGGGAGTTATTTAGGAGCAAGAAAATTGAATGGAGAGGGTTCAAGTGATTTGTTTACATCCAACTACGCAGGATCTCAAGCTGAAATTAAAGCCGTATTGGATAAACACTCTAAAGAAGGCAATGCTTTTAAATGTGCCTCAGGAGAATCATTGAACAATGCTGACCAAGCATATTGCAAAACTATTCTTCAAGATCTTAACAAGGATTGTGCTCAAAATCAGACTAGTAAAAGTGGATCTCTATCTGCAGTTGGAACTGGTGGTGGAAAACTATGTCTTACCGACGTGTTAGCATCTACAACATTAGGAGTAGGAAATCTTGCAAAGTTACTTACAAATGATACTGCTGAACAAGCAGCATATCAGAACTATTGTACTAGTTTTAAAAAGCAGACAGGGTTAAGTTGTAACGAAACATCTTCAAAGATTGTTGAAGATACATCTTCTGGAACAATTAACGATAAATATCTTGAGGCAGGAACTCTAAATTTATTATCAGTGCAATTTGCTTCAAAAACTGATCAAGAACTTAAGGATAATTGTGAGAATCAAAAAGCAAGAGGTTTCTTATCTTCTTCCTTTGATTGTTCAAAAGTAAAGAGTGATTCAAAATACTATGAAAATTCAGATAAATTTACAAAATTGCTTTCACAATATAGTGACTCAATTGGCACCATTTCTCAATTATCCGATTCTGAAAAAGAATCAGTTTTAAGCAAAATAAAAGATGCAGCTGCAAATTTAGGATTAGATCCAAATAAATTAGAAGCATTTATCAGAGCAAACTCCCCAGATATAAAAGAACTTTCTTACAAATTACTATTTAAAGACTTTATGGACAAACAGGGTGCTGGAAGTTCCAATACTGACTATGCGCTTTCCATTTACTCATACGCAGATTGCATTACTAGTCCAACAAAGTCCGATCTTGGATCAGCATTTTCAAATTCTGGGTTTGCTGCTTCAGTAAATCCAAATTGTAAGACAGAACCAGTTAAAGTTGTTACTGTTGGAGAAAATGGACCAGCACTTTCTGGTGTTAAAAGGTGTGCTCCTTCAACCAGTTTCGGATTAGATCTTACAAACTACGGAAAAGTTTGTTCTGCTAATAGTGAGTGTGGTGGATCCTCTTGTACTTCAGTAGATAATGGAGTAGAAAACTATTACTTAGCAAGAAACGGTACCAAACTTCCAAACGGTGAAACTGTAGACCTTTCACAAGAACTTCAATTAAAAAGTAATTTAGACCAAACTGAATTAAGTCTTAATTTATTAGGAACAACTGCAGTCCTCGGAAGTGCATTTGATGTAATTGACATTGCGACAACTGCCTACGAGGCAGGAAAGGGAATTACAGAAGTAACAAAAACGCTACTAAATAAAGCATCAATTTCAGCAACTGAAAGTAAAAGTACCAGTGCACTTTTAGAAGAAATTGCTAGAGTTTATGGGAAAAATGCTGGAGATCTTACAGCAGAAGAATTAAACAGCGCGAAGACCTTTATGAATTCAAGAAGTATTGTAGAATTAGGACTTGCCAATAGTGATACTGAAGCAAAGACATTATTGGAAAATTTAAGTAAAGTTAAGACTACTCAGATACAAGAATGGTGGAATGAAACAAAGACTGCATATAAGGATATATTAAATTCATCAACTGATCTTGAAGGAGCAACAGCACTAGCAACAAATCCAAATTGGAAAACCGTTAACTTGCCAGGGGCTGGCACATACCAATCTGGTCCAGGAGGAATGGTAATTATCAGACCAAGAGGAATTACTAACAGTGATTTAAGACTTGAGAATGAAATATTTGAACGTTTGGTTGGAAGACAACAGAGCAGTTTAAATTATACAAATGTAACAAACCAGGTGAGATCTGCAATAAAATCACAACAAGATGTATTAAAAGCAGGAGGAGAGATTAATAGCTTAGGAATTAGAATAAGCTTAGTTAATCCAAGGACTGGGCAAGCTACACTTGCCAATGATTACTATGGTTCACTTTCATGGATTACTCACCCTTCCACAAATCCTAATGCAATTAAACCTGTATTCGTTTCTAGTGATATCGTATCACAAAAATTTATGAATGATCAATTATTTAAACCAATAGGTGTCTCAAATGATTTTCTCCAGGCTACAATCAACAATCCTTTACTATTTGAAGCTGATAGCGCTGTAGGAGGATGGGCATCAGCCAATAGGCCAGTAGCAGTTGTAATGGGAAGAGTAGAAGCTTTTACAAATGGGACTTCCGCAACTATCGAACAAGGAATTATTGATATACTTTGCCATGAGGCCTGTCATAAAGGAATTCAAGTGAGTAATTACAGGTATATAACTAATCCACTTGAAAAAGAGGCTGCACGAAATGTAACTGAAGCTTTAACAGAGGTAATTGGTGTTGACGGAGTAAATAGAACTGCATGGAGAGGATTAAATGAACCACTAGGATACCCAACACAAGTAAGAAACTTACAGACAATTCAAGATTTTCTGGTTAAGAATTATGGGGCTAAAGAGGCAAGTTTTCAAATAGGTAGAATGGCCACTGACCCAGTAGGTTCAATTCACGAATTTCTGAGTTTAATTGATAAGGATACTAACCGTGCAGCACAAATGGTAATTGAGGCTATGAATGCACCAGTAGTAAAGGGAACTCAAACTTCGAATTCAGGAAATAACAGTGATAAACTGATAAAATTAACTAATGAGCCTAATATTATTACAAGTGATCTTGAAGGAAATCTTAAGTTGTCACCTTGTTACGCATCAACTTCTGAAGATAAAAATGTATCAATAAGTACTTGCCCAGATTCAGAGAACTTGAAAGTTACGTTGATACCTCAAACATCTCCAATTTTTGAACAACAAAGTGGAAGTGTAAAATTATTTAACCCTATTAATGGACAAATAATTGATTTCAGTGAATCCGGCATAACTCTGGACTACTCTTTGGCTAAAAATCTAAAAGTAATTTTTCAAAATCCAGAGAAAAAAAAGATTGATCTAGCAAACTATAGCTTTCAACAAATATTTGATTCAAAACAGGCTTACTATAACCTGCAACAAGGTTGGCAAACTTTTAATCCAGTTCTAAATCCTGGCGATAAATATACTGCATCAACTCTTTTATCTGACTTTGCGAAACAAGGTGGTTATGCAACTGACATTTCAACATACACAGACGGTAGGTGGCAAACATACAAGATAAGAGGTGAGGAAGTGTTTTCAGATCAAGACTTTAAGATAGAACCAGGCAAAGGATATTTTATAAAAGTACAAAAAGGAATTAATTTTGAATTTAATGGAACTCCTTCAGAGACACCTTCTCAAGTTGTAATTAACAACGGTTGGAACTTAATTGGTATTAACCCAGGATTCATAAAAGCTCAAAGTGGAGAGTGGAATTTTAATCCTTCAAAATTTATATACAATACTCCAGAAGGAAAATCTACAGTAGATAGCAAACTAACAGGCAACACTTCAGATAATGTTCTTGGATACACGGCATTTAATTTAATTAAGTCTATGAATAACAATAACCTAGGAACTAAGATAGTTACGAAGTGGGATAGTGGAAGATACACTAATGCAATAACAGATAAAGATACTTCAGGAAAAACTATTGATTATGGTGCTGACTTTTATATTGATCCTCAAAAAGCATATTTTGTAAGAGTGGATAAAAATACTACAAATTCATTTACTCCATAAATAATTCAAAGTATATTAGAAATGTGAGGTTTTAATATACATTAATTTTGAAACATTTATGAAAACTATTTATCTTGTTCGTCACGGTCAAACAGATGCTAACAAAGAGAAGCTTTGGATTGGAGCTAGATCTCTATATAAACTTAATCGAGATGGAAGACTTGAAGCAATGGAAGCAGGTTCATTACTTCGAGATATGGATCTAGATGCAAGGTGTATATACACATCTCCAGTTCAAAGAGCATTCCAATCTGCTGGACTCATCTCAACTAAACTAGAATTACCACTTATTCCAATCCCTAATTTATCTGAAATGTTCTTTGGAGATGTAGATGGAATGTCAGAGGAGCAGTTTAAAAGTAACTTTCCTGTGGATTACCAGGAATGGGTAAAAAGTAGCTTAATGTTTAGTCCTCCAAATGGAGAAAGTGGTCAAAGATTTCTAGATAGAAGTATAGAAGCTATTAAGAAACTAGCCTTCGAATCCGATACAAAAGACATTATAGTTGTAACTCACTCTGGTGTAATTAAAATGTTCCTAGCTAACATTATGGGAGTAGATCTAAATATTGGATGGAGAAAACTACAAACACCTGAAACACCAACAGGATCAATTACTAAAATATCTATGAAAGATGGAAAATTTTTCTTTTTAGAGGTCATTACAAGTGAAGGACAAATAGATGGATAGTATATTTCATATACTTGTTACATTTATATTTATCTAACCCTACATTTTTAATTATTGAAACCTAGTAATTTGCAAGATAGTAAATTGTTTCAGATGATTAATGGAATAGTATAAAAAAGTATTGCAATCATTCTTAAAATCAGTAATGATGTTATTAATCAAATTTATGTTTAATATCTTTTTTTAGATTTAACTATATGAATTCAAAAACAATCATTAAAGTTGAGAATGTAAATAAGTCATTCATGCTAAAAAAAGATAAGATTAACGTTCTTAAAAATGTAAATTTAGAAGTTATTAAAGGTCAATTTGTAATCATAGTTGGTCCTTCAGGTTGCGGTAAATCCACATTGCTCCATGTTATGTTAGGTTTGGAAAAACCAGATAGTGGAGAAGTCTTCATAGAGGGAAATAATATCTACGATATTTCCGATGAAGAAATGAATTTCTACAGAAAGAGAAATATAGGTATGATCTACCAACAACCAAACTGGGTAAGATCCCTAGATATTGAAGAAAATGTTTGTCTACCAGCAATGATGTGTGGACGTATGAAAGATGAAGCATTAAAAAGAGCTAGAGAATTAATAGATACTGTTGGTATGTTAGATAGAGCAAAGAGTAGTCCAATTGATCTTTCTTCAGGACAACAACAAAAGATTGCTTTTGCAAGAGCACTTATGAATGACCCAGCAATTATTATCGCTGACGAGCCTACTGGAAATCTTGATCATACATCTGCACTTGAATTTATGACACTTATGGATTTAGAAAAGAAAAGAGGGAAGACGATTATCATGGTGACTCACAACTTGGAATATCTAAAGTATGCAGATAACCAAATACATATATTAGATGGAAGCATTACACAATAAGTATTAATAAATATACATGCAAAGATCTATTACAAATATCATAAAATCTCCATTTGTTTTCTTTATTAATCTTTTTGTTCTTCTTTTCTTAATCATATTTCTCCTTGTAATAAACTTAATAGAAAAAATACTTACCCCTATTGCCAAACTCTTTGGAACAGAAGATACAATGTTTAAGAAGAAGATAACTAGCTTCTTTGACAAAAATATTCTTAGAAACATTCAAAGAGAAGATAATATACCAAAAATGGAAATTGTAGATATTGCACTTAAGAATATATTCTCAAAAAAGGTAAGAACTGCAGTTACTATTGGTGGTATGGCTATTGGTATTGGAACAATTGTATTCTTAGTTTCAACAGGTTATGGTATTCAGAATTTAATAATTTCTCAATTTGCAGTATCTAATGAACTTAGACAATTCGAAGTATTCCCAAGAAGGGGAGGAAAGTTCATGCTTGATGACACCTTTATTACAAAAGTATCTGAACAAAAAGGACTTGAGAAGGTTATGCCAGTTATTTCAGTTGCTACAAAAGTCCAAGGAACAGGTGCAGTATCCGATGTACCAGCATATGCAGTTCAAAAAACATATTTAGACAATACAAACTTAAAACTTGTTAAAGGTGCATTCTATACTAATGATGAAATTAATCTAACTGAAACAGTTAAAGGTGCAAGTACTTCAGTTGTAGAAGACCAAACAAAAGGTAACCAACTATGGGAAGTCGATTTTGCATTAATGCCTAATGTTTGGATACCTGTATATGAATCTCCAGATACAAATTCAAAAGTACTTGGATATACAAATAGAGTGGAAGACCTTCAAAGAGGTAAGAAAGTAATGGGTGCACCATATGACTTAAAGAATGGTAGCTCAACTGTAAAGTCTAACGATTGGATAAGTTCAAGTTTATTACTTTGGAAAGCACCTATTTGTAAAGTACAAAAGAATTGTAAAGCAACATATACACCAATATTAGGAACAGATAAAAAACAAACTAGTACACCTGGGTACATTACTATGGAAAGTGTTGTTGGAGAACTTCCAACTCAAACTAAAAGCGTTTTAGGAGCATCAGATAGTGTAGTACAAACTCCAGTAGATTTAATTAATATAGACGATCCAAATGCTGTTTCAGCACAAGATACAAAGAAAGTTACAATTCCTGCAGATACTCTAAAGGAAGTCGTTGTAAGTAGAGCTTTATTAAGACTAGTGAACTTAACAGAAGATAGTGCAGTGGGAAAGAGTATTAATGTTAGTTTCATAATAAGTAAAGAGCAAATAAAAGATGCAACCAACAAAATAGAAACAGAATTTTCTAACTTTGTAATTAAAGGAGTTACTTCAGATGATACAGAAGCAATAATCTATGTTCCTCTAATAGATATGAAAAAGCTTGGAGTAACATACTATACAAACCTTAAAGTAAACGCTTCAACTCCAGATACTTTATCTACAGTTAGAGAAACAGTAGAAAGTTATGGATATGTAACTACGTCAGTTGTAGATATTGTTAAACAGATTAATAGTACTTTCTCAACAGTAAGATACATACTTCTTGCAATAGGTATGCTTGCACTCTTAATTGCATCTCTTGGTATGTTCAATACATTAACTATCTCACTTCTTGAAAGAACCAGAGAAATAGGACTTCTTAAAGCAATTGGAATGAATAAAGACGATGTAAGAGATTTGTTCTTAGTAGAATCTTTAAGTATGGGAATACTCGGAGGACTTCTTGGAACTGGACTTGGATATGCTCTTGGTAAATTCGTATCTATAGCATTAGGACTTGTTGGAATTGTAAAAACAAATACAATGCTAGACTTAACATATATTCCAATAGAGTTGGTGTTGTTCATAACAATTCTATCTTTAATTGTTGGAGTTCTAACAGGAATGTATCCTGCAAGAAGAGCACAAAAGATTTCTGCTCTACACGCTCTAAGATACGAGTAGTCTACAAAATTTTCATATCTACTTATTGTTTGTCATTACTTTATATTTTCTATATATTATATTCGTATATTTGTATCTATTTACGATTAGTACAAACACGCGAATATGCATGATGTAGTTACTAAAATTAAAGTAAGATCTAGGAGAATATTAAATTCGATATTTATTTTCTTCTTTACTAAGAAAATCACATTAATTAAGTGGCAACTTAATGTCTTTACTGTTTCCGTATTAGGTCTTGGAATATTAATTGGAGGAGCTGGAATACTTCCAAAACTTATGGCTCTCAATGAAACAAACTTCACAATAGCTCAAGGTGGAGATTCTAATTTCACTCTAGGAACTACAGTTAATACAACAGCAACAGCTTCAAATATTACTCTTGCTAAAGATGCTAATTGGTATTCACTTAACTGGAACTATAAGAAGCCTCTTACTATTAAGAATAATTCATCTGCAACTCTCAATGCTAATAGTTCAATGACCATATCAGTAGATACTTCATCTTTGGAATCTGTTCTAGCTAATTGTAATGACATACGAATTGTCTATCAGACAAATACAGTTCTCCCTATTACCATCTCAAGAGAGTTAGGTTCAACAGGATGTAATGATTCAAAAGTAACAAATTTTACATTTCCAATTCAAGCAAACCTAACAACAGGATCTTCGGATTCAACAAACTATGCTCTTTACTATGGAAACAATAGTGCTTCCGCTCAAGGATCTAACGGATATTCAATCCAAGGTGGACCAACAGCAACAATGACTTGTTCATTTAATGGTTCTTCTACATGTGAGACAGGCCAAACACCAACAACTGAAACTGGAGCAATTAGATATTTTACAAAGAGTGGATTAAGTTTTGATGAAATGAATGACTCACTTACATTAGGTGGAAACAATACACCTGCAAATAGTACTTATGAGCTTTGGTATTTCCCTAAAAAATATGGGAGTGCATATGGTGCATGGGCAAGATTATTAAATTCTCCTACAACAGTGCTTGGAATATATAACCCTGGAACAATTGTATTAAGAACAAATAGTTGTGCAGGTGACGTAACAGGAAATGGAGCTTCACTAAATACATGGAACCACATTGCTATGACCTTTGACGGTTCAACATATAAAGTATATTTAAATGGACAATTAATAATTACAAAAGCTTGCTCATCTGCTACTACATACAATACCGCTTCAACAATTGGATTTGTTGGAACTGATCCATTAGCTGGAATAATAGATGAAGTAAGAGTAAGTAACAATGTAAGATATACAAACACTTTCACCCCAACTACAAGCAGTTTCATCTCAGATTCAAACACCTTAGTTCTTTATCATCTTGATGAAAATGGAGATGATCCAAGAAATGCAGGTAAAGCAATAGATGCATCTGGAAATGGAAATCACGGAACGATCTCAGGAGCTAAATACGTTGGTGGAATTGTAGGAGTAGATTCAAGCTCAGCAGATTCTGGGAAGATATCTAATCAGTCATATGCATCACACAGTGGAGTATTAGTTGAAGAAGGAACAACAAACTTGATTACCAATCCATCTTTTGAACATTCTACTTACAACACTAATTGGTCAACTAACTACATGACATATGCATCTGGTTCTTCTACATTTACTCCTAATGTTGGAAAAAGAACATCCCCATCAGGGCCATTTGCTTCGAGTGTGCTTTTACAAGGGAAATTGGGAACTAATGCTACTAGTGATTCACTTTCTGTTTCAACGGGATCTCAAATAAGTGGAAACTTTTATCAGAATTTTGATGCCACTGTTGGAACTATTCTTTTTTGGATAACTCCAGAATGGAACGGAAATGATAATAATACCCACACATTTGTTTACGGAAATGGAAATAGATATTTATTCCAAAAAACCAGCGGTAATTCAATACAATTTTACGATGGAGCAGTTAATTACATTTCAGGACCTTCTACCACTTCGTGGGTAGCAGGAAATACATATTTAGTTGCTGTTTCCTGGGACAGTAACAATAAGATTGACGGAACAAATTATGTAAGGTTCACAGTGAACAACGCAAATACATTTGCAGCCAACTCATTTACACCTAGTGCTACATCAACTATTCTTTTAAATGATAGGGGTGGGAATGGAAATGATGCTTTAATTCAAGGATTAACAATATACAGAAGAGTCCTCTTTGATGGAACATACGGTACAGATGTTGGTAACGGGAATGAATTAACACAAATATATAACTCGGGAACAGGTAAAGATCCAACCGCAATTACAGGATCATGGGATGTTGTATTTGCACTTCCAACAAATGGTTCAACAGGAACATTAGGAACAACGGGAGAAGCTTGGAGTCATCCATATACAAGCAATAAACTTGGTGGTACCAATGGAAAGAATGGATTCATGACAGATGGAACATATACAAATGATGGCTGGGATAAAAATACATGGTATCTGCAAGGTGGAGTTGCAACTGCAAATGTATTAGCAGCTTATCAGGCACAAGGAGTATCGTCACAAGCAAATTCATATGTTAATCTTGCTAATCCTGGAACATATGACCTTACAGCTGGAGTAGCACCAGCATGGGCAAGTAATACCGGTTGGACATTTAATGGAACTAGTCAATACTTAAAGAATGGATTAACTTTAGCTTCAAACTACACTGTAATATATCAATTTGTAAGTGGATCACAAGGTTCATCATATAGACAAGCATTTGGGTACTATACCTCTGGAACAGATCAATACATTCTTTCTCCAACACATCAAACAGGAGGGAATCAACATTTATTTGCAGCGGGATCAGGTGGATATACTGCAAGTCCAGCTTTATCTAGTGGAGTAATAGCTGCTGCAGGAACTCAGTTCTATCTTAATGGAGCAGCAGAAGGATCTGCAATAACTCCAGGAGGAACAGTTGGAACTGAAGGATACATAGGTGCAGTAAGAGGTGTTGGTGGTTTCTCTGTTAATAACTGGACAGGATCAATTGGTGCATTTGTCATTTACAATACAACTTTAACTGCACAACAAGTAGCGGCAGTATCTGCTGCTATGAATAATGTAACTTCGTATGGACAAAAGGATGTTAGTGTTTCAGCGCTAGCAACTAATGAAAAAATATATTCAGGAGGATATAAATGGACAAGTAGTTCTGCTAATCAGGGTATTATTCAAAAGGTAACAGGTCAAACAACATCTTCCTCATATGTGGTTCGACCTGTAGTTCATTACGATTCTACTTCAATTCCCAAAGTACAAATTCTTGATGCAACGAATGGCGATGCATTAATAACTTCAATTACTGCGCCAGATCAAAGTGCAAATCAATTAACAAATGGTACTTTCAATACGGATACATCATCATGGTCTGGAGGACTTAGTGCATCATTAAGTTCAGTAGCTGGAGGTCAAAGTGGAAATGCACTTCAAGTTCAAAATGGTGCTGCAAATTTTGGTTATGCATTACAAACTCCTCAGCTTGTTCCTAATGCAACATACAGGCTATCTTTCTACACAAAAAATGGAACTGGTACTGGAACACAAGTATATGTAAATGCTGATAGTGTTGGAGGTACTCAAATTGGTACTTCAGGATCAAAAGCTGCTGCATCTTGGACACAATATTCATTTACTTTCACAACAACTAATACAGGTTTAGTAGCAGTTAGACTTAATTTAAATCAAAATACAAGTGGACTTACTGGCTTCTTTGATGAGATTGTATTAACAAGAGTAATAGATATTTCTCATCCTTGGACAGATTCATTTGCATTCCAACTTCCAACAATATCTAGAAATGGATCAACTGCTGATTCAACATCATTTAAAGTTACTATTTCAAATACTGCAAGTAGTGGTATAACATATGTTGATCAAATTGAAGTACTTCCTAATTTGCTAGATAATCCAAGTTTTGAATTTGGTTCTGGTAGTCCATATATTCCAACTGGATGGTCAAATAGTGGATATGCAGCAGGAAATACTTCAACAACAGCTGGTAGAACTGGAACATATGCAATGAGTACAACATTACCAGGCTCAGGTTCTCTTGCAGGGTTTGCTCAAGCACCTACAGTTACAGCTGGGAATTACTATGCATTAGATTTTTGGACAAAGAGAGTATCAAGTTCAAGAGTTACAAATGGATATAACGCGAGTGGATTTGCACATACATATTACGGAAGTAAAATTGATGGTTTATGGGATTCAATGGTGAATACAAATGCATGGAGTCACTACTCATCCTCTTTAAGAGCGCAAGGAACATCTGGAAGAATTTCATTTGAGAATTTTACTAATTCTGGAACATTTGATATAGATGATGTTTCACTTTATGCACTTAACTCTGTGACACTTTCATTAACTCCATCTTCTCTTGCTAACTCAACTGAAACTTCTGGAGTTAGAGTAGATGGTGCAGATACTTTAACTCAACCAGTATCAAATCTTTCAGCAACATCAGGAGTTGTTAAATTTAAATATACACCAAGACATAATGCAGCAGATATGCTTAAGTATGGGGTAAGTACTCCATATATTATTGATCTCTATGGTGATGCAAATAATTACATTCGAGCATATTGGAGTTATGCAAATCAAGTAACATTTGTAGTTAATGATGGAACTGGAGAAAGAATAAAATCATGGGATGCAACAGGAGCAATTGTTGCGGGAACTACGTACAATCTAGAAATATCATATTCATCTACTCAGATACTTTTCAAAGTAGATGGAGTAACGAAGATAGATATGACTCAAGTTGCTAACTGGTGGACAGCAGGCAGCTCAACAGGTGCACTTGTAGCATATCAACCAAAAGGAGCTTCATCTCTTGCTAATTCATATGTAAATAAAGTGAATCCTGGAACAAATGATGCTTCTCTTGGTATTGCTCCAACATGGGATGTAAATAACGGCTGGACATTTGATGGATCAACTCAATACCTTAAAACAGGGATTATCCCTGCGACTGGTCAAACTATGATTGCAAGGTTTAACTATACAACGGGAATAAATTCATACATTGCAGGTGGAAGTCTTGGGACGGAATCCTCAATAGGTTTAAGTCCAAATAGGAGTGGTACGACTGTATGGTATGCTATGGGAACTCCAGGTGTATTAGGATTAAATCCACAACTTAACGCTGGTAATTTAGCAATTGCAGGAACGGTCGCATACAGAAATGGAATGCAAGAAACTGGAACAGTACCTACATTTTCTGGAACATCTACTAAAGAATTCTATTTAGGAGGATATAACAATAACGGATCAATGGGTGGTGGATTGAATGGAAAAATACAAGCATTATCAATATATAGCGGAACATTAACTCCTGCACAAGTGTCTGCAGTAGTAGGTGCAATGGATATGGTAGTTCCACTTTCATTTACAACTGTTCCAACAACAGTATATTTTGGCTCTAAACAAGATGGAACTAGTCAAGCAGATGCAACGTATTCTAATTTTACTTCATTAACATCTTCACAAAATACAACAGCACCATATATAAAGTTTGGAAGTAATAGCGTTAAGTTAATAAATGGTGGAACGCTTGGTGATGAATATACAACAAGTACTAATCCTGCTAGTACATTAACTCATACTTTTTCTGGATATGTTTATGATGGAACAACTGGGAATGTTGGAGGAATAGTAAACAATACAATTGCTGAGCTTTACTATAACAACACAACGATATCTACTACATATACCGATATGGGTGGAGGATGGTGGAGACTTAATGGTTCACTAGTAGGAATTAATCAATCTGACAATTTTGGTGTCCAGGTAAAATCTGGCAAAACTATATATATCGATGGTTTTCAACTAGAAAGAGACGTCGTAGGTGGGTATAGGAGTGGAAATAGAACATATGCTACAACATATATTGATGGATCACTTGGAACTGGATACTCTTGGAGCGGAACTGCTAATAACAGCACAAGTACAAGAGCAGGTGGACAAGGAGGTACGCTAACATATTCTCCTACAAATAATATTTCAGCTTCCCAAGGAAGTGTAAGCTTTTGGTTAAAAAGACTATACATAGATACAGATGACAAAGGCTGGGGAATAACTGCAGGATATTTAACAACTCATAATTCTGGAGAGGGAAGCAATGACTTAAGTGTATTTTCATTGGGATCTACTCTTAGGTGTTATGGCTGGTGGGGTGCTTCAGATACAGTGACCACAGTTGGTCAATGGTACAACATTGTTGTAACATGGGATGCAACTGCAAATGCTAGAAAGTGCTATATCAACAACGTTCAGAAAGGGACAACTACTGGTGGGAATATTACAATAGAGACTTTAAAGGTAGGGCAGTCTTCTAATTGGGGAGCAGTATATCCTTCAGATGGAATAATTTCAGATTTTAGAGTATTTAATCAAGCACTTAACGTTAATCAAGTAAGCGATATATATAACCAAGGACTAGGAATACATTCTCAAGCATCAACAAATCAACAAAAATATGCAACTTCAGGTACCTGGGAATCCCCAATAATTAATTTAACTTCAAATGCATCTTGGGGTATGGTTCCTAATTTTGTTACTACAGATTCCGCAAATGGAAACACTATTACTTATGACATGAAATCTTCTCCAGATGGAATATCTTGGGGAGCATATACTGCTAATAGTGGATCTTCACCTAACTACATAATTAACGCAGCTGCTCAAAAATATATACAAGTAACAGCAAATTTAGCATCAGGTACACAAATAACAACCCCTCAGGTAAACTCAATGTCTATACATTATGTTCAAGATACAACTCCACCAACAGTTAATGCAGCAAATACTATAATGAAAGTAAATGCATCTGGAAGTACTGTAACCAAATCTACAGGTTGGGCAAATGATCCATCTCCATACTTTCAATGGGATTTAGCACAAGATAATGTGGGTGGATCTGGAATAAAGGGATATTGTTTATCTTTAAGCCAAACATCGTCAGATAATCCAGCAACTCAAAAGGGATTACTTGGATCTTCCCCAATAAGTACCAATGGAACTACATGCCAATTCATTGTCGGAACAAACCAAATAGATTTTTCGAATTCTTCTTACAAAGGAAATACTTGGTTATCTGCATCTAATTCAAAATATTATCTAAACATTAAAGCAATAGACAACACTGGAAATATATATCCAACTAGTGAGACATTTGACTTCTATTATGACGATGTACCTCCAACAAATGTTACATCATTCTCAACACCACAAAACTCTTTCGCAAATGTTGGGGACATATATTTCAATTGGCCAACAAGTGGTGCAGGAATAGCTTCAGATTCTACTTCTGGACTTCTTGGATACCAATACTCATTGAATAATGAAACAAATTGGACAGGTAGCGACACAGACCCAACACTTGGAGTTAAATATATTCCTGTAGGACATTCTCAACCATACTACTTGAGTGCTGGCACAGATGGACCAAGTATTCAACAAGGAAATAACACAATATACTTTAGAGCTTTAGATACTGCTGGAAATAGATCCAGTATTAGTAGAACTGCATTAATTTCATATGGTGGAGATGCACCTAAATTTGCAGATGGATCTTCAATTACTATTACTCCGTTAACTTCTAGCACAAATAGTTATGCAGTGAGTTGGCCAAGTGTAACGCCTGCAGTAGGAAGAACTTTCAAGAGTTACTACTACATGGTAAATACAACTCCACCAAATCTTTTAAGCACAATATTAAGTAATTCAAGTATATATATCCCAACAACATCTACATCAATACCAGAAGGAAAACTTGTAGGAGCAGTTAAAGGATCTAATACAATTTCTGTTGTTGCAATAGATGATCTTAACAACTATTCAGCAAGTAATGCACTTACACAATCCTTTACATTAAATTCAACATTACCAGATCCAGCACTTAATCTTAGAGCAGCAGATACATCTATTAAAAGTGTAAGTCTTTGGAGTGTTTCTCTTGCATGGGAGGCTCCTGTATATAAAGGAACTGGAACATTAAGTTATGAAATAGATAGAAGTGAAAACGGAACTACATGGACTAAAGTATCTGAAACAAATGGAACAGCATTTGTAGATACTGTTCCACTTTCAAAAAAGTATTACTACAGAGTTGGAAGTATGGATACAACAGATGAATCTAAAGCAAGTCCAAGTTATTCATTATCTGTAAACATCACTCCAAAAGGTTCCTACACAGTTCCAGCTCCATTAGTATCTAATCCAGTTGTAAGTAATATAACTACAAGAAGAGCAACAATTACATGGGTAACAGCAAGATCTGCAGATAGTAGAATATCTTTTGGAATAGAATCTGGAAAATACTTTACAGATGAAATAGCAAATTCAACTCAAGTAACAACTCATACGAATACATTAACAAGTTTACTTCCATCTACAACATATTACTACAAAGCAATATGGACAGATGAAGATGGTAATGTCGGAACTTCTAACGAGCAAACATTTGTTACAGATCCTGCTCCAAGTGTAAAAGATATTACAGTTAAATATATTGGAACCTCATCTGCACAAATCCAATTTACATCAGTTGGAGCAAGTAAGATAAGAATTTACTATGGAACCACTACAAAGTTTGGAAGTTTACAAGAGTTAGAAACATCTGTAAACGAAACAAAGTATACAATTCTAATAGACAACTTAACAGATGGAACAAAGTATTATTACAAAATAGATCCATTTGACAGTGAATTTACAGAATATGAAGGAAGTATTCTAGATTTCACAACACTTCCTAATCCAAGAGTTTCAGACGTTAAGTTGCAACAGATTAAGAATACTGCTGAAACAAGTATTCTAGTAACCTGGGCATCTAATACTGAAGTTACATCCATAGTTACTTACTATCCAGAGAATAAGATTAACTTAAGTAGAGATTCAGTAAATATTAATCTTGAAAAAGGAGCACACAAGATAACTCTAACTGGATTACTTCCAGATACTACATATAACCTAGTAGTAAAAGGAGTAGATAGAATAGGTAACGAAGCAAGATCAGACATAATCAAATTCACAACAGCAACAGATACAAGAGCACCTTCCATATCTGAAGTATCTGTGGAAGCTTCTCCTTCTGATGTAACAGATACTGTAAGTGGAAAAAAGACTACACAAATAATAGTTAGTTGGAAAACAGATGAACCAGCTTCTTCAAGAGTAGAGTATGGAGAGAATACTGGAGATGTATACAATTACAAAACACCAGAAGACAATAATCTTAAGACTGATCATGTTGTAATAATCTCTAACTTAAGTGCAAGTCAGATCTACCACTTAAGAGCTATATCTTCAGATAAAGCAGGTAATGAAGATAAATCAGTAGATCAGGTATCCATTACTCCAAATCCTAACGATAACGCTCTCGATTTAATAGTTAAAAACTTAAGAAACATCTTCGGATTCTAATTATTTTTTGCATAATTTAAGGATAAGAATATAATCTGGGGCATTAATATTTTACCTTCCCATTATGGAAAGTTTTGTTAGTGAATTTGACGGTACAAGAATAAAAGTTGCAAAACTGGAAAAAGATTTCGGAAAAGTAACTGCAATTCATCCAGAAGGAGATTCATTAACTTGCTTTGAAGTTTCACCATTTGTTGATGATATACAAACTGCTTATTGCCAATGTCCTGTTATTAAAGAAGTATCTGCTACTTTACTCGAATACACTGAAGTTTTTGGGAAAGAAACTTCATATTTATTTGTAACTTGGATGTGCAAACGATGTAAGCTTGAAGGCACTCCAGTAGAACGAATATTAACTGGTTGTCCTATTAGACAAGAATCAGCAGTACAATTCTCATTATAAGTCTTATTTAGCTATTTCCTCTATGAAGTATTAGCCATATATATGGTAATATATATCCTGCTACTTAATTTCCCATATCTATATTGATATATGCTAGTTCAGTTATCGAATATAAAAAAAGAAATAGGGGTAAAAAAGCTATTTGAAAACGTCTCTTTTCAACTTGAAGAGTTTGAAAAATGTGCTTTAATAGGTAGAAATGGAATAGGTAAAACTACTTTAGCAGGAATTATTGAAGGAAAAGATAAAGAATATGTTGGAGAACTAAACATTCGAAAGGGTATTAAGGTTATTGTTACCAAACAAGAGTTCATTGGAAATGAAAGTTTAACACCATTAGACTATATTCTCGACTCTGTTCCTATGTATAGGGAACTGGAAGGAAAGATAAAAGGATATGAAGCTAATCCAACTCATGATCTTAATGAAATACAAATATATTCAGATTCTATAAACGAATGGCATAGTTTGTCATATTCTGAAATGGCCGATGATATAGGTATTAAATTCCATAAGCTTGGAATGACTATTGATCAGATGTTATCTCCAATATCAAAACTTTCAGGAGGACAAAAAAGATTTGTAGAACTATTAAGAGTCGAATATGCAAAAGCAGATTTAGCGATACTTGACGAACCAACTAATCACTTAGACATTTATGCAAAAGCCAATTTTCTAAATTGGATGAGAGATTATAAAAAAGCCTTATTCATCATATCCCATGATAGAGATGTTCTGCATGAAGTAGATAGAATACTAGAGCTTACTTCAGATGAAATTAAAGACTTCAAGGGAAACTATGAAAAATATCTTAAGATTAATTCTGTAAATATCGTATCTGAAGTACATGAGCATGAAGTAGATTTGAAACAAATAGAGCAATATAGAAAACAGATGATAGTTGCTAAAGAAATGAAGCTATCTGCTCACTCAGACGGATCTAGAACATCTGCAAAGATAAGGGAGATGAAATACAAGAAACTCTATGACGATGCAAGAGCTAATCTTAATGATCCAGAATTTTGGATAGATAAAGAAAGTGTTGGAAACTTAGATAAGAAAATGAAAGAGAAGTATGCAGAGTTTAAATCTCGTGAAATTAGATTCCGACTCTTTGAAATGGATAGAAGAACAGATATTAATATATATGATCTTATCAAGATAAAAAATCTATCTATTGGATACTCAGATCCTTTATTCAAAGGATTAAATGTAAGACTTGATGGTGGAAAGAAACTTCAAATCAGAGGAAGAAATGGGCAAGGTAAAACGACATTTCTAAACTTCGTCATTAATCTTCATAAATTAGGAATAGTTGATTTAGTTCATGAGAATACAGGCATAAAGTACTTTGATGGAATAGTTGAATTTGATAAAAATATTAGAATAGGTGTTTATGAACAAGAATTGAAATCCCATCCTGATGATAAGCTAGATATATTCTCCCTTACACTATCTGATGTTATCTTCAAACTGTACACAGATGCAAGGATTCCAATAAACAAACAGAAAGTAAATGTAGTACTTTCAAATTATCTTTTTGATCCAATAATAGATGGGGATACCAAATATATTAATCTGTCAGGAGGACAAAAAAGTAGAATTCAATTCATAAAAATGATGATAAACAATCCAAATCTCATTATCCTAGATGAACCAACTAACCATCTTGATCTTCCTTCAATTGAAGAACTTGAGAATATGTTAGCCGAGTATAAAGGTGCTGTAATATATGTCTCCCATGATAGTTACTTTGCTAAAAATGTTGGAGGAGAAGTAATTACATTAGGAAAACAAATGTAAGAATAATAAGGACGGTATCCTCGAATATATTTCCAATCTTTCTTAAAAAATAGTAAATTGTATTAGTGAAAGTTTAAAAACTTAACTCACATATTTACATACGTAAAGCAGGAATAGGAATGTTTAAAAAGATTGTTTTAATACCTTATCGTTTATTGGATTACATCGCTAACGTTGCACTTATTAACATCCTCTTTGTTACCTTTGTCATTACAAAAGTAATCTGCTATTTATTCACAGAACTTTCAAAAATTACCAAACTAAACTTTATTCAACGTATTTCAGATGGAATATATAAAATATATTCTGTATTTGCATTAAAGATTGATTCCAATACAGGAAAAAATATTCCAAAACTTGAATTACTTGAAATTGCATCAAAAAACACAATCTCAAAAAAATCTAGGGTATATATAACGATTTTTGGCCTCATGATAGGTATAGGTTCAGTTGTATTCCTTCTTTCGGTTGGTTATGGAGTACAAGATTCTATTACCAAAAGAATTGCTAACTTAGATGAAATGAAACAAGTAGATGTATATCCAAGAAGGGGAGATAAGATCCCCCTGAATGACAATTCAGTACAAAATGTTAAAGCAATAAGTGGAGTAGAAAATGTATTTCCAATTGCAAGTGTTGTATCTAAAGTTAATAACAATAACTCTATAACAGATGTTCCAACATATGCAGTAACATCTGCATACTTAAATATTTTGTCTTCTAAAATTACAGAAGGAAAAATATTTGAAGAAAACGAAGCAGTTAATCCATCTTCAAATGTTAAAGGTGTGCAAGACGACCAGAGTAAGAATATTGATCCAAATAAAGTTAATGAAATTTCATTTTCACTCCTTCCTCAAAAATGGATTAAAGTATACGGATCTCCGGACACAACTTCTGAAGTTATTGGTTTTACAAAAAGAGTAACAGATACTCAAAGTGGAACATCTCTTTGGGGAAGTAAGTATTCAGATAAGAAAGATTCTGAAATACCATCTAAGGCATTAAATGGAGATAGTATTGAAAGATGGGTCAAATCTAACTTTGTTCTCTGGACTAACAAAGATTGCTTAACGAATTCTAAATCTTGTATAGACAAAAAATTTGTTGTTCAGAAAGATAAGAAGGGTGAGCAAGTATCTAAAGATGGATATATTCCAGCTAATAGTTTAATTTCTGTTGAGGATACACCTAGTGTTCTTGGTACATTAGACTTAATAGATTTATCTACGCCAGATCAGACAGTAAAAGAGATTCCTGCATCTAAACTTCCAATTAAAGCTACTAAAAAAGCTGTTGTAAACAAGGACTTTTTAAAGATAATGAATATTCCAGAAAATGGCGCATTAAACAAAACTATATCTGTATCCTTTGTATTCTTTACAAGAACAGATACAGGAGAGAATCAGAAACAAACAACAATTGCTGACACATACACAATTGTTGCAGTAATTAATGATGAACTTCCATCACCATCTATATATGTACCACTTTCAGATCTCAAACCTATTGGACTTAATAGTTATACAAACTTAAAAGTAATAGCTTCTTCAAAAGAAATTGTTAACACACTTAGAAAGAGTATAGAAACCAGTGGTTTCTCAACAACATCAGTTCTAGATGTTATTGCTCAAATAGATAGTGTATTCCAAACAGTTAAATTAGTTCTTCTGTTACTAGGATTAATGGCACTTCTAGTATCTGCTGTTGGTATGTTTAATACACTTACAGTTTCGCTTCTTGAAAGAACAAGAGAGGTAGGACTTCTTAAAACTATGGGTATGGGTAAGAGAGAAATAAGAGACTTATTCCTCATAGAATCTCTTTCTATTGGATTCTATGGAGGATTATCTGGTCTTCTATTCGGATTCCTATTTGGTAAATTAGTAAGTTTCATATTATCTGTTCTTTCTATTGTTCAAATATCAGATCCATTTGAACTTACAAGGATACCAATAGAGTTAGTTTTATTCGTTGCAGTTATATCTCTTTTAGTAGGAATTCTTACAGGAATATATCCATCTAGAAGAGCTGCAAAAATATCTCCACTATCTGCTCTGAAGTACGAGTAATCACTTGCTAGATTTAATATTTTTAAGTTTGTAATCACCTCCCATTTTCTATATATTATATTCGTATATTTGTATCTATTTACGATTAGTACAAACACGCGAATATGCATGATGTAGTTACAAAAATTAGAATTAAAGCAAGAAGAGTTTTAAACTCGATATATATATTCTTCTTTACTAAGAAAATCACATTAATTAAGTGGCAACTTAACGTCTTTACTGTTTCTGTATTAGGCCTTGGTATATTAATTGGAGGAGCTGGAATACTTCCTAAGCTTATGGCTCTAAATGAAACAAACTTCACAATAGCTCAAGGTGGAGATTCTAATTTCACTCTTGGAACATCTGTAAACACAGTTGCTAATGCTTCTAATCTTACACTTGGGAAATCCACAAATTGGTTTAGTATGAATTGGAATTACAAAAAACAACTAACAATAAAAAATACTTCTGGTTCAACACTTAATACAACAAGTTCAGTATCTATTACCATAGATACTTCTTCTCTTGAAAGTGTCCTTGCAAATTGTAATGACATAAGGGTTATATACCAATCCAACACAGACTTACCAATAACCATTAAAAGAGATTTAGGATCTACAGGTTGTAATGATTCAAAAGCAACTATTCTTACATTCCCAATTCAAGCAAATATAACCTCAGGATCTTCAGATACAACAAACTACGCTTTATATTATGGGAATTCAGGAGCAACTGCTCAAGGTACAAATGGATATTCAATACCGGGAGGACCTCAAGCGACTATGGTATGTTCGTTCAATGGAACAACAACTTGTGAAACAGCTCAAACCCCATCAGTAGCAACAGGAGCATTAAGATATTCAACAAAGAGCGCTTTATCGTTTAATGGATCAACAAGTTACGTAGATGCTGGATCAAGTTCAAATCTTAATATGTCAGGAGATTTTACAGTTGGAATGTGGATTAATTTCCAAGATGCAATAAGTAATCAAACAATTGTAAGTAATTTCGTAGATAACCAGAATAATGCTCACATATTACTTGGTGGTGGAAGACTTATGGTACAAGTTGTTAGAGGTGGAACTGCATATAGAATATATGCGAATAATGCGTTTTCACAAACGAATCAATGGATACATCTAGTTGGAACATTTAGTGGAACAACTGCAAACATGTACATTAATGGAGTACTTGTCCCATCTACTCCAATATCTACTGCATATATCTTGCCAACAAGTGGTTCTAAGTTTATGTTAGGAAGAAGGCCAGACGGTGCAGTTCCTTTTAAAGGACAAATGGATGAAGTAGTCATGTATGATAGAGCACTTTCAGATTCTGAAATACTAGGTCAATACAACTCTGGAAATGGAAAGATAATAATTGCAGATTCAAATACAAAACTTATTTATCACTTTGATGAGAATGGGGATGACCCAAGAAACACAGGGAAAGCACTAGATGCCTCGGGAAATGGTTTAAATGGAACAATATCTAATGCTAAGTATGTAAGTGGAACTATTGGAATAGATTTTGCATCAACGGAAATTGGAAAGGTTCCATCACAATCATATGCATCACATCAAGGAATTCTTGTTGAAGAAGGTACAACTAACTATATTCCTAATCCATCTTTTGAAAGTGACATTACAACTTCTTGGAATGGAAAAAATACATTTAATTACACATCTTCTCAAACAGATGCAGATGGAAATACACTTATCGGTGCAAATAACATAAAAGATGTTTTCTATTATGACACCACAAAAGATTCGGATAGTGGAGCATGGAGAAATAATGCAAACGCGCAATCTAAATCATGGTATACAGAAGCATTTTCAACAACTAGAGGTAAAAAGCAAGAGTTTCCTGAAAAGTCATACATAGTAGCTAGTTACAATGGAAGTATTAGTTATCTAGATGTCATAGATGCAGTTGAGAATAAGTTGTGGATGAGATTTTCAACAAATGGTGGAAGTTTTCTTGGAGGAAATTCAGCTTCAATTATATCTTCGGTATATGCATTAAATGGAGAAATATATATTGGAAGAGATAATGGATCTTCATCATATAGTGGACTTTTCTCCGTTAACTTCAAAACTGAAGCAGGTCTTCATTACTGGAATGATGGTACTTCTCCTCAGGTATATTCAGGAACAATTGCACAAAGAGCCGCTGGACTTTCTTCTTCCTACTTAGGAACAAATATTAAGATAATGAATAATTATGTTTATGCAGTTCATACAAATGTAATATCTGGGAAAACATATGTTGCAGTCGGAACTGATGCAGGTGCAACAATAATTAATGAGACTGACGGAACCGCAATAAATTCAGCTTCTGTTATGAGATTTAACTATGTTTGGTTAACAAGTAGAGGAGAACTTTACTTAGCCTTACCTTCACCTAATAATTCTCCAACAAATGGTGGAATTTATGGAACTTATTCAATTCAATCCAAAACTAATAACTTTGCTCTGGGACCATACTATGGATATGGAACATCTACATCTGTATCACTTGGAAAGCCATATGATTCACAAAGTGGTAACTATAAATTCTTTGTAAACGAAGGAACTTCTTTAATTGATGGGACAAGTAATACAATATATGTCGCATCAGAAAGAACTTTAGCTGGGAATGCTGGTAATTTAGCCGTAATACAAGAAAAACAGGGGGATGAATCAAGAAGTTCAGTAAAGTTTTATAGAAAAGATTTCATAACTGAAGAAATGTATGGGGAGATTAGAGGCATGTGGCCACTATATGGAGAGGTAGGAATAAACCCAGTTATTCAAAGTGGTGCCTCCACAAATTACAATGGAACAACAACTCAAAGTGAATTAACGGTCGGGAATGCAACAAGACCATGGGGGGGATCAGGTGGAGCAAGTGCAGAAATTCAAAGTGCTGATTACGAAAGAGCTGTTAGAGGAAGTGGATTAAAGTTTGATGGAACAGGGGATTATTTAAAAGAAAAAACATATTTAACAGAAACTGGCGCAACTTGGGGATCAGCAACAAATAATGCTTCTTATGCAAATGGACAGGCATTTATTAGAGCAGGGGAAACACTTGGAAGTGAAACAGTTATAAATGGAAATATGGAAACTGGAACACCACCAAGTACTTGGAGTGCAAGTTCTGGAAGTACTGTAACTTCAGCAGCAGATCAGGCTCCAGGAGGTACAGGAACAAAAGCTATAGATGCAGTATATGGAGGAACAAATAGCTGGATAGTAAGTCAAGCCATAACACTCACTTATGGAACTGTGTATAAAGTAACTGGGTGGATTAAAGCTATAGATTCGACCATCTGCTCACTAACTGTAACAAAAACGGATTACTCCTCAATGTATACAAGTCCTGTAATTAGTTCAACAAGCTGGACATATATTTCAGGTTACTTTACTTCAACCTTAACCGGATCACATTTTATTGCCTTAGCAAATTCATCCTTAAATAAAACTTGTAGATTTGATGATATCTCTGTTAAACCTTTATCTTCTCCAATTCTTTCCTCATACAAAGGAAATGATACTAGTGCCACACCATTTATTATCACCATGAAAGATAGTGCTGGAAAAGCTGCATGGGGATATATGGGAAATAACTCATCTGGAGAAACAGTTGGGAGTGAATTAATTACAAATGGAACTTTTGATACTAATGCAACAGGATGGACAGCAGCTGCAGGAGGAACAGGAGCAAGTGTTGCGGGAGGATTTAGTAATAATGCATTACAGACAACTATTGGATCAGGTGGTACGTATGGATATGTTTATCAAAGCATTACAACAGTAGTTGGAAAGATGTATAGAATTTCAATGTATGTAAAAAACGGAACCGGGAACAATTCAATATATTCAGGAACTTCTCAAGGTGGAAATGAAAATATATCTTATGGATATAGCGGTGGTACTAGTTGGACACTTCTTACAAGATATTTTGTAGCAAACGCAACTACTACATATATTAGGTTAGGACCCGGAACTTCTAATCTTAATGATACTGCATATTTTGATGAAGTATCCGTAAAAGAAGTAACAGATACTCAAATTGATGGAGTACATATTGTTTCTACAAGAAATGGAGCAGTTAGAAACTGGACCAGTATAGAATCTGGTTTTAACTACAATGATACAACATATACTTTTGAAGTAAGAAAGACAGATTTTCAAATATATTCAGGAGAGTTAAGTGTTGGACTTTGGGCTAAAAGAGGAAGATCTGGAGTTGTTGAAAATCTGTTTTCAAAAGGAACATCTGGAGGAGCAAATACAGGATATAGTGCATACTTTAATGCAGACAATACAATAAACTGGATATATGGTGGAATTAATTCTTTAACTAGTGTTGCAACAATTGCTGATACAAATTGGCATCAATATGTGTTCACATCTAACGGAACTACTGGAAATATATACATAGATGGTGCTTTAAACAAAACAGGTAGTTTAACTGCCCCTAATGACAACAACAAACCATTCATAATAGGAGCAAATACTTCAGGTACAAGTAATTTTCAAGGAACAATAGATGAGCCTTTCATTGGTGTTACCGCAGTTACTGCTACTCAAGTTGCAGATATGTATGCAAAAGGAAATGCTGCAAGACAAAGTTCATTTACACAACAACTTGCAGGTACAAGTGCAATTACAAAAGGTGTATGGACAAGTAGTGATAATAAATATATATACATAGCAACAAGTGGAGCAAATGGTGGAGTTAGCGTAATTAGAAATGGAAAAGTAGGAGACTATACAGATTCAGATTCAATGATAGCTTCGTATACCTCGGCAACAACACCAGCTCTTTTAAACAATGATACCATCGCTATTTGGGGAGTAGGACAAGGAACACTTCCTACACTTGTTGCAGGATCTAGTGCAAATGGAGTAACAGTTCTTGGAGCAGATCAAATAACTAAAACAAGAAATACAACAAGCCCATATTTTAAATTTGGAACTGCTTCAGCAAAACTAGATAACTCTGGAAGTATACTAGATAGTACATATACTACACCTCTAACTCTAACTGCTACTTCATATACATTATCTGCATATGCATATACAACTGGTGCAAGTATTTCAAATACAGATTTATCACTTATTGCAAATTCACAACCACTAACATCAACATATACGGACATGGGAGGTGGATGGTGGAGACTTACAGGAACATTCACTGGAGTTACAACATCTCAAACATTTGGAGTACAAGTTAAACCTACAAAATTGGTATATATAGATGGTATTCAATTAGAAAGAAAAGCTTTCGCAACCTCATATGCAGATGGCTCACTCCCTATTTCGGGAGGGTACAACTGGACAGGAACTGCAAACAATTCAAATACAACAAAGAACGAAAGTAATATACAGTACTCAACAGTAGGAAATATAGATAAAACTTCAGGCAGTGTTTCCTTATGGGTTAAACCCGTAAGTTGGCAAAATGACTATTCAAGAATATTCTCATATGTCATAGATGGGCAAAACTATTTCAATATTCTTTATGACAATGGCAGTCCTGCAAGAAGAATTTACTCATTTGCATATAGTGGAGGAGTAGTTGCAAGTACTGGATACAATGGGGCAACACCTACAATTTCAACTAATCAATGGCAACACATTGTAGCAACTTGGACAAACGGAGCTTTGAAAATATATGTCAACAATGTTCAAAGTGGAGCAACTGCTAACTATGTTGCCCCAATAGGAACACCAACTTCAATGTATGTTGGAAGAGATGGTGGCTCACTAAGCAACTCAGTAATAAGTGATTTCAGAATATATAATCAGCCATTAACAGTAAATCAGATAAGCGATTTATACAATCAGGGTTTGGTTTTACACACAGAAGCAAGTACTAATCAACAAAAATATACAACTAGTGGTACATGGGAATCACCAGTCATAAATCTTAATTCAAATGCACAGTGGGGATTAACTCCTAACTTTGTTACTACAGAAACGCTAAATGGAAATACAACTAGTTATGAAGTAAGAACATCTCCAGATGGTAATACATGGAATTCATATTCTGCTAATACTGGAAATTATCCAAACTATGCAATTGCTTCTCAAGCTCAAAAATATATTCAAATAAGAGCAACACTAAATAGTCCAGGACAGGTAACTACACCTGTTGTATCTGGATTATCTATACATTATGTTCAAGATACAACTGCACCAATTACTAACGCTGCGAATACTGCAATGAAAAGTACTACTACTGGTAGAGATATTTCTGAAACTAACTGGACGAATGATCCTTCTCCATATTTTAGATGGGACTTAGGAGCAGATAATGTAGGTGGATCTGGAATAAAGGGATACTGTCTATCTTTAAGCCAAACATTGTCAGATGATCCAGCCTCTCAAAAAGGATTACTTGGAACATCACCTATAAGTACGGTTGGTTACACATGTCAGTTCATAGTTGGAACTAACGAGATAGATTTTGCAAATAGTGCTCTTAAAGGTAATACATGGTTATCTGCATCAAATAGTCCATACTACTTAAACATCAAAGCAATAGACAACACAGGAAATACATATCCAACTTCAGAAACTTTTGAATTCATGTATGATGACATCCCTCCTACTAATGTAAATTCATTTTCAACACCACAAAATTCTTTTGCTAATGTTGACGACATATATTTCAATTGGCCAGCAAGCGGTAATGGTGTCGCTTCAGATAGTAACTCTCAACTGCTTGGATACCAGTATTCAATTAACTCAGAATCTAACTGGACAGGAAGTGATACAAGTTCTGTCCTAGGATTAAATTACATTCCATTAGGACATTCACAACCATATTACTTAACAATTGCAAACGATGCATCAAGAATACAAATGGGAAGTAACACAATATATTTTAGAGCTTTAGATGTTGCTGGTAATAGATCAAGTATATCTAGAACAGCAAGTGTGTCGTATGGTGGAGAAGCACCTAAATTTACAGATGGTTCAAGTATAACTATAACCCCTCTGACATCTGAGATTAATAACTTTAGTGTAAGTTGGCCAGAAGCAGTTGCTTCTTCAGGTAGAACTGTTTCTAAATACTACTACATGATAAACACTGCACCTCCTACAACTCTAGATACAATACTTAACAATTCAAGTATATATATTCCAACAGAGAACCTTAGCATTCCTGCATCTGCTCTAGGTGGAGTTATTAAAGGAACAAACACAATATATGTAGTTGCAATAGATGATCTTAATAACTATTCAGGAAGTAATTCACTTTCAAAATCTTTCACTTTGAATTCAAATATTCCAGATCCTGTTAAGAACTTAACAGTATCGGATGCATCTGTTAAATCTGCATCCTTATGGAGAGCATCTCTTGCATGGGAAGTTCCAGAGTATAAAGGAACAGGAATACTAACATACGTTGTAAATAGATCCGAAGATGGTATTAATTGGGTAAAAGTTACTGAAACAAGTGGACTTGCTTACGTGGATATTGTTCCATCTTCAAAGAAGTACTACTACAGAGTTGGAAGTATGGATAATACAGACTTATCTAGAGCCAATCCAAGTTATGCATTAAGTGTGAATATTACTCCAAAGGGATCATATACTACCCCAGCTGAATTAATATCTAATCCTGTTACTTCTGATATAACAACGAAGAGAGCAATAGTAACTTGGGTAACAGCTAGAAATTCAGATAGTAAGATCTCCTACGGATTAGAATCCGGGAAATACTTTGAAGCAGAAACCTCTATATCTACACAAACAACTTCTCATGTTATTCCTCTAACAAATCTTCAACCTTCAACAACATATTACTACATTGCAAAATGGACAGATGAAGATGGAAATACAGGAAAATCTAACGAGCAAACATTTACAACAAGTCCAGCTCCTGAGATAAAAGATGTAGTAGTTAAGTTTGTAAATACAAATTCTGCACAAATACAATTCACTACAAAAGGTGCAAGTAAAGTTAAAATATATTATGGTAAATCTACACAATTTGGTTCGCTTCAAGAGTTACCAACTAGTGTTAATGAATCTAAATACACTGTTGTATTAGATGGACTAGAAGATGGAATGAAGTACTACTACAGAATTAATCCTTATGACATTGAAGATACTGAATATGAAGGAACTGTTTTGGATCTTAAAACACTTCAAAAACCAAAAGTAAGTGACATAAAATTACAACAGATAAAGAATACAGCAGAAACATCTATACTAATATCTTGGACTTCAAATACTGAGATTACTTCAATGATCACATACTATCCAGAAGGAAAAATAGAGCAGAGCAGAGATAGCGTTAACTTAAATCTTCTAGTTGGTTCTCACCAAATGACACTTACTGGTTTAATGCCCGATGTTAGCTATAGCTTAGTTGTAAGAGGACTAGATAAAGTAGGAAACGAAGCAAGATCAGATATTGTTAAGTTTACAACAGCATCAGATACAAGACCTCCTGTAATTACAGATTTGTTAGTAGAGACATATCCATCGGATACAAGCGCAACTGGTGGAAACAAAACTGCTCAAGTAATTGTAAGCTGGAAAACTGATGAACCAGCTACTTCTCAAATAGAATATGGAGATGGTAATACAGATATATATAAATACAAAACTCCAGAAGATGGAAACTTAAATGTTAACCATGTGGTAATAATTTCAAACCTTGAAATTGCAAAGATTTATCACCTTGTAGCTGTTTCAAAAGATAAAGCTTCTAACATAAGTAAAAGTCAGGATATTGTAACAATTACTGCTAACACACAAGATAATGCACTGGATTTAATTCTCAAAAATATTAGAGGAATATTTAATTTCTAAATTTCAATTTATCAAGCAGAGCAAGAGATAATCGCCACACATTAATTTGTAATCACCCTCATATTTATATATATTATTAACATAAATATTCCTATATGGAATATATTAAATATACAATGTAAATGCTTACTCTGCTTGAAAAAATACGAATCGTATTCAAGAAGTGTTTTGACGCCTTTACTTTCTATTTCTTCACAAAAAAAATCACAATTATTAAATGGCAATTAAATATATTTGCTATTGTTTGTATTGGACTTGGATTAACTGTTGGGGGAATAGGAATACTTCCGAAAATTCTTGCAGCAAATGAAACAAACTTTAACATTCAACAAGGTGGATCTTCAGATTTCACAGCAGGAAGTGCAAATGGAGTAATTGCCACAACAACAAGTATATCTCTTGGAAAAGATTCAAATTGGTATAACTTAAATTGGAATTACAAAAGACCATTAACAATAAAGAATACTTCAGCTTCAACTATAAACGCTAATAGTCCAATTTCTATTTCAATAGATACAACAGCTCTTGAAAGTGTTCTTGCTAATTGTAATGACATTAGAATTGTTTACCAAAATACTACTGAACTAGCACTTACAATAAAGAAAGAAAATGGTTCTACTGGATGTAATGATTCGAAAATTACTCAACTAACATTTCCACTTCAAGCAAACTTAGCATCTAGTTCAACAGATTCAACAAACTATTTCCTTTATTACGGAAATAGTGGGGCATCTTCTCAAGGGTCTAATGGATATTCAATTCAATCTGGACCAGTAGCATCTATGGTATGTTCATTTAATGGATCTTCAACATGTGAGACAGGTCAAACACCATCTACAGAAAGTGGAGCAATAAGGTATTCAACTAAGAGTGCGATTTCATTCGATGGAATTAACGACAACATTAACGTGGGAAAACAATCTTCAATTAATAATATTCATAATCTAATTACAGTTAATACATGGGTTAAATTTAATCCAATCGCAAATGGTGCAAGTTTTACAATTTACGTAAAAAGAAATGATTCCTTTACCATCTATAATAACGGTTCAGTTAACAGGATAAGGGCAAATATTAATGGAGGGGGAAATTCTATTGGCACAACAGCAATGAATCCAAACACATGGTATATGGTTACATATACATATAACGATTCTACAGACAGAGTAACTCATCTTTTTGTAAATGGAGTAGAAGAAACACTTACATCAAATAATCCTGGAAGTGGAACTATTCAAGATGATTCCCCATATGACATGACAATTGGAGGAACAGCTAATTTCTTTAATGGACAGATAGATGAATTTTCAATGTATAACAGAATATTAAGTTCTCAAGAATTATTAGCTCTATATAATTCAGGAAATGGAAAAGTTGTAATACCAGATTCAAATACAAAATTACTTTATCATTTTGACGAAAATGGAGATGATCCTAGAAATACAGGCAAAGCAATAGACTCATCAGGGAATGGAAATAACGGAACAATATCTGGTGCTAAATATGTTGGTGGAATTATTGGTATAGATGCAAGTTCAGCAGATTCAGGAAAATTAAATAATCAATCTTATGCATCGCATAGTGGAGTCATGATAGAAGAGGGAACAACAAACCTTATTACTAATCCATCTTTTGAAAATGCATCATATGCAACTAACTGGGGAACTAATTACATGACATATTCAGCAGGTTCTTCAACCTATACCCCCAATATGTCTAAAAGAACTCCACCAGCAGGTCCATTTGTTGCTGCTCCAATAGTACAGGGAAACATGGATGGAACAGGAATTCCAGATTCCCTGACTGCTTCACAGGGATCGCAAATATCTGGCAATTTCTATCAAAATTTTGATTCAACACAAGGGTCAATTGTATTTTGGATAACTCCAGAATGGAATGGAAATGATAATGTTGATCACTTCATATTGAGTAATACTACAACCGGAATCAGAAAATACAGCGATAACAGGCTATATTTCTATAGTAAAAATGCAGGAGGTTCTCAATATGTTGACGTTAGTGCTTGGACAGCTGGATCCACTCATCTAGTTATTGCAAGATGGGATAACAAAAATAACCTGAATGGATCAAATCCTGCAAGTTTAACAATTGATAATGTTACTACCTTTATGATTGGGAATGGATCTGAAGTCGCTCCAACCACACTTACAATAGGAAGTAGGAATGACAATACTTTCCCAGCAGATGCAATCATTCAAGGTTTAACAATCTATCGAAGAGTACTTTATGAAGCAACAACTCCATCTGGAATTAATATTGGAAATGGAGATGAGTTAAGTCAAATATATGCTGCAGGTGCTGGCAAAGATCCTTCACAAATAACTGGATCATGGGATATTGTATTTGCACTTCCAACTAATTCCTCTACTGGAACATTAGCTAGTGGTACAGGTAATGCATGGAGCCATCCTCATAGTTCTAATCTTTTGTATACAAGTACAACTAATACTGGTGGATATATGATGAATGGAACTGCATCAAATGATGGATTTACTGCTATATCACAAACACCATGGTATTTAGCTGGAGGAGTATCAGCTGGAAATGTTGTTGCAGCATATCAACCATATAACGCATCTTCCCTAGCTAATTCGTACATAAATCTAGCGAATCCTGGAACAAATAATGCAAGTGTTGGAGTGGCTCCGACATGGGATAGCGTTAATGGGTGGACATTTAATGGAACATCTAATTATTTAAAAACTGGAATTATTCCAACTGATTCGTCAACAGTTATTGTTTCATACACAGGATACGCAGGAACAGCATCAACTACAATTATTGGAACTTGGGGAACAGGTTCATTATTAATGCAATCATATAATACTGGAATGAATAGCTACCATGGTACAACTTCATTTTCAGGTGTCAATACTCCAGTACTTACTGCAGGAACATATGCAGTTGCTGGAAAAACTCCTTACAGAAATGGTATTGCTGAGCCTACTACCATTGTTGCAGGAACTGGTTCAGGATATACTGAACTTTACATTGCAGCATTAAATATCTCTGGAAGTCCAGCACAATATTCAAATATAAAGATACAATCCATTGCAATATATAACTCAACATTGTCTGCCCCACAAATCGCTGCGGTATCAGCAGCGATGGGTAATCTTTCCTCATCATTCAATGTTACATCATTAGCAACATCTGAAAAGATCTACCCAGGAGGATATAAATATACAACTACAGGAATCGGGCAAGGAATTTACAATACATTTACTGCAACTAATGGTGGAAATTATGTATTAAGGGCATTGGGAAATAGCGATGGAACATGTACTCCTCAAGTTAAAGTAACAAGAGCAGATGGAACAACTGAAATATCTCACTTAACAGGAACAAAAACTAGTACAAGAGCATCACCAGATATATATATATTTACATGGACATCTCCTGCAGCTGAATCTGAACAAGTACAATTAATTAATACAGTAGCAACAGGTACATGTTATTGGCATCAGGTGGAAGTACTTCCTAACCTCATGTCTTCTCCATCCATGGAATCTGGAACAGGAGATCCTCTTTTACCAACAGGATGGGATGGATGGATAAATACTTTACCTGCAGGCTCAACATCTTTATCAAGTTCCATTGTTCATTCTGGACAGTATTCACTTAAGTTAGCAATATCTGGTGCTAGTTCAAGTAACTGTATAATGCCCACCAGACCTGCTTCAACTTCAGGAAATTTCTATGACTTTGGAATGTATGCTTATGCAAACTCAGGAGTAATTAACAAATATTGGAGTAGCAAATATATATTGAACTCTGGCTCAAATAGTACAACTTTAACAACTAGTGGAACAGGAAGTTGGAGTCTATTAAAAGGTGTTTACAGATATGCATCATCTGGATTTAACGATCACAGATTAACCGCAACAGATGGTTATGCAGACGATATGTACTATTTTACGTTGGACAATATTTCACTCACAGTTACTCCAGCATCTCAAGCAAATAGTGGAGAATCAACTGGTTTAAGAGTAGATGGGGGAGATACCTTAACACAAGCAGTCTCCAGCATGTCTACTACAAGTGGAAGTATTAAATTTAAATTTACACCAAGACATAGTGCTGCAAATGCAATTAAATTTGCAGATGGTGTACCTCCTAGAATCCTATATATCTCAGATGGAACTGCAAATAATGAAATACATTTATACTTCTCAGTTGCAAATGTATTAACTTTGAAATATGTAATGAATGGAGTATCAAATACGGCAACTTATGATGCAAATGCAGTAGGTGATTTTGCAGCAGGTGCTACATATGTTATAGGTGTTCGATATTCAGGTGGAGGTAATATGATTGTATCCGTCAATGGAGTAGATAGAATAACTGCAACTTCGATTCCAGCATCATTTAGCTCAGCACTTACGACAGCATATTTGGGAAGTTACATGGGAGGAATAAGACAAATAGATGGGACATACATTAGTTTCTATTCTGCATCTATGACTCAAAATTCAGTAGCGCCATACTATAAATTTGGAAGTAATAGTATGGCATTAAATTATGGTGGCTCATATACAGATGAAGTAACTACTAATATTAACGTAGGAAATACAGGAACTAATACATTAAGTGGCTATGTCTACGATGGAACAGCGGGAAATGTTGGAGGAATTGTAAGTAATACAATTGCAGAGCTATATTTCAACACTTCAACAATTGCTACAACATATACAGATATGGGTGGAGGATGGTGGAGGCTAACTGGATCTTTAACAGGAGTTAATCAGGCAGCTCTTTATGGAGTTCAGATAAAATCAAATAAAATAATATATGTTGATGGTGTTCAACTTGAAGCAAAAGCATACGCAACAAGTTACGTAGATGGATCTTTAGGACCTGGATACACATGGAGTGGAACAGAAAATAACTCAACAAGCATAAGAACTGCAGGTGACATAGTTTATCCGTCAGCTGGAAATATTTCAGCAAGCTCTGGAAGTATTAGTGCTTGGATTTGGTTCCCAAGTTACTATGTTGGTTGTACTGGTGCTCATGCTGGAATATTAGATACTTCCGGTGCTAACTATATTCATTTCGGGCAAGATTGTGGTTCAGCTGGAATTGAGATTAGAGGAACTGGTGGTTCAGGAGCATTTACAAGCTTGCCAACATATGGACAGGGTAAGTGGCATAACTGGGTAGGAACATGGAATGGAACTCTATTATCATTTTATCTTGATGGAGTTTTTAAAGTTTCAAACTCATACTCAGTTGTTCCAACTGTTTCAAGTATTATTCTCTCTCGAGGTATTTCAAGTAATACAACTCGCATGCTTTCAGACTTAAGAGTATTTAATCAAGCACTCACATCAACACAGATTTCCGACCTATATAATCAAAGTCTTACAAATTATTCACAAAGTACAACAGATCAAAGAAAATATACAACAACAGGCACCTGGGAATCTCCTGTAATTAATCTTAATTCAAATGCAATGTGGGGAACATCTCCTAACTTTGTAACAACTGAATCTCTAAATGGAAACACAGTAAGTTATGATGTTAGAACAAGTCCAGATGCAAATACATGGACAAACTACACTGCAAATTCTGGAACTTCACCTAACTATAATATTAATGCATTAGCTCAAAAATATATTCAAATAAAAGCTACATTAAATTCAGCTTCTCAAATTACGTCACCAAGCATTAGTACGATGTCAGTTCACTATGTGGAAGATAACACTCCTCCAACAACTAATGCTGCTAACACAAGTATGAAAACCACAGCACAAGGAAGAAGTGTTTCAGAAACTGGATGGACAAATGATCAGTCTCCATATTTTAGATGGGACCTTGGTGTAGATAATGTTGGAGGAAGTGGAATAAAAGGATATTGTTTATCTTTAAGTGGGACACAAGCAGACGATCCTACATCTGTTAAAGGAATATTGGGTACATCTCCAGTAAGTACAATAGGTATGCCTTGTCAGTTTATTGTAGGAACTAATGAAATAGATTTTAGTGATTTATCCCTAAGAGGTAATACTTGGTTAACAACATCTAATAATCCATACTATCTAAACATTAAAGCACTAGATAATGCAGGAAACACATTTCCAACATCCGAAACATTTGAATTCAAATATGATGATCTTCCACCAACAAATGTTGCATCTTTCTCTACACCACAAAATTCATTCTCAAACGTAGACGATATCTACTTCAACTGGCCAACAAGTGGAAATAGTGGAGCTTCTGACAATAACTCACAACTACTTGGATACGAATACTCTATTAATAGTGAATCTAATTGGACAGGAAGTAATACAAGTGCTTCTCTTGGAGTTAAATATATTCCTGTTGGTGATTCTCAACCTTACTACTTAAGTGTTGCTAATGACTCATCAAGGATTCAAATGGGAAATAACACAATATATTTCAGAGCTTTAGATAATGCGGGTAATTTATCTACAATAAGTAGAACAGCAAGTATTTCATATGGTGGAGAAGCTCCTAAGTTTGCAGATGGATCTTCTATTACTGTTACACCATCTGTATCCTCAACTAATAGCTTCTCATTATCTTGGCCAGTAGCAGTCCCATCTGTTGGAAGATCCTTAAAATCTTACTACTACATGATAAACACCACTCCACCAAATCTCTTAAGTACAATATTAAGTAATTCAACAATATATATCCCTACAACAAGTACTTCAATACCTGAAGGTAAACTTGTTGGTGCAGTAAAAGGGCAAAATAGGGTGTATGTAGTGGCAATAGACGATCTTAATAACTACTCAGGAAGTAATGGTCTATCTAAAACATTTACATTAAATTCTACATTACCAGATCCTGCAATAAATTTAAGAGTTGCAGATACATCTATTAAGAGTGTAAGTCTTTGGAGTGTATCTCTTGCATGGAATGAACCTATATATAAAGGAACTGGAGCTTTAAGTTATGAAGTAGACAGATCTGAAAATGGAACATCTTGGACTAAAGTAATTGAAACGAATGGAACTGCATTTGTAGACGTAGTACCTCTTTCTAAGAAGTACTATTACAGAGTAGGAAGTATGGATAACACAGATGAATCCAAAGCAAGTCCAAGTTATTCATTATCTGTAAGTATTACACCAAAAGGAGCATATACTGTACCTGCAGAATTAGTATCTAGTCCAGTTACTTCAAATATTACGACAAGAAGAGCAACAATTTCTTGGGTTACAGCTAGAAATTCAGATAGCAGAATTGTATATGGACTTACTCAAGGTGAATACTTCCCAGACGATACAGGAAATTCTAAACAAGTAACTGAACATGTAACTAATTTAACAAATCTTCTTCCTTCAACTACTTACTATTACAAAGCAAGATGGACTGATGAAGATGGTAACCTAGGTGAATCTACAGAACAAAGTTTTGAAACATTACCTGCTCCTAGTGTTAAAGATGTAACTGTTGTAAATGTAGGAACTAACTCAGCTCGAATTCAATTCACTTCAATTGGAGCAAACAAGGTAAAGATATATTATGGAAAATCTACACAATTTGGAGGACTTCAAGAATTACCAACAAGTAATAATGAATCAAAGTACATGGTAATCTTAGACGGTCTAGATGACGGAACTAAGTATTACTACAGAGTAAATCCTTTTGACATTGAGAATACAGAATATGAAGGTACTGTTTTGGATTTCAAAACACTTCCAAGACCAAGAGTTTCCTCTGTTAAGTTACAACAAGTAAAAAATACTGCAGAGACAAGTATTATTATTAGTTGGCAGTCTAATACAGAAGTAAGTTCAATTGTTACTTACTATCCAGATGGAAAAGCGAGCCAAAGTAGAGATACTGTTAACTTAGCATTAATATCTGGAGAACATAAAATAACATTATCCGGATTAAAAGCAGATACACTGTATAACCTAATTGTAAAAGGACAAGATAGAATTGGAAATGAAGCAAGATCTGACATAGTTAAATTCACTACAGCATCAGATACTAGACCTCCTGTAATTACAGATATGCTTGTAGAAAGTGTTGCAGAGAATACAGCAAATAGCAGTACTGGAAAAGCACAAATAATCGTATCTTGGAATACAGATGAACCAGCAACTTCTGCAGTAGAATTTGGAGAGGGATATTCAGATACATATCCTTCCAAATCTATTACTGACTTTAATCTAACATCTAATCATATGGTGGTAATTTCAAATCTAGAACCATCTAAGGTCTATCATTTCAGAGCGGTATCTAAAGATAAAGCTGAAAACACAGGAATATCTAGCAATACTGTTGCAATAACTACGAAAGCTTCAACTGATGCAACTAACTTATTGCTGGATAGCCTTAGAAATCTATTCAATTTCTAAATATGTAATTTTTCCCGTTATTCTAATTTATCCTATGCAGTGATATAGTTATCTAAGCAAACATACTTTATTTTCAATACTTATGAAGAAATATACAAACTATCCTCTTAAGAAAATCTCTTGGATTAAAATTGGTGGAGACGTAAAAGAATATATAGAAGCAGAATCTTCTGAAGAATTTAAAAGTATTTTAATTGAGAAAATTAAATCTAAAGAAATATTTGAAGTAATTGGATGGGGATCTAATACATTGTTTTCTGACAAAGGATTAGATTACTGTCTAATCAAAAACAAAGCTTTAAACGTAGAAGTACTATCTGAAAAAGAATATGAATCTAGTGGAGAAAAAATTGAGGGAGCTGAAGAAGAGTTTACTCCAGAAGCAGTAGATAGTAGACATGAAGTAGACAAAACAAAAGGAACTTTTAGAGGAATTGAATTTAAAGATTTAGATTATGACGAAAGTGCAAAAGAGAATGTTAAAGTTAAAATAGATAGTGGAGTAAGTCTTGCTTATGCAATGAACTATTTAATAGACAAAGGGATAACTGGACTACAATGGTTTGCAGGAATTCCAGGAACAATAGGAGGAGCAATATATAACAATATTCATGGAGGTACACATTCTCTTTCAGAATATCTAAGTGAGGTAGAAGTTGTAGATAAAGATGGTAATGTAAATGTTATATCTATAACCGAACTTGGAATGGGATATGAAAAATCTAGATTTCAAAAGTCAGGAGAAATAATTGTTTCAGGAACATTTAACATGAAAGAAGGAGATAAAGAAAAAGCAAAGTATGTATCCATTGAGTGGGCAAGAAGAAAAATATCTCAACCAAGAAATTCACTTGGATCTGTATTTAGAAACATCTCAAAAGAAGATCAAGTAAGACTTGGATTTCCAACACCAAGCATAGGATATCTTGTTGAGCATGAATTAAAACTTTCAGGATATAAAGTAGGAGATGCAATGGTGTGTCCAACTTCAAATAACTTCATAGTTAATCTTGGAAATGCTTCATCTGAAGACTATTTAGAGGTTATTAGAAAAATAAAAAGCGAAGCAAAGAGTAAATTTAATCTTGAGCTTAAGCCTGAAATCTTCTTCAAAGGATTCAGTGATGAAGAGCTAAAAGGCATACTTTAACTGTACTGTTAGATTTGTTATATATAGCTTCAAAGTGATATAATACTATCCCATAGTTTATCTAAATAGTTAAATAATATAGATGTCCTTCTTACCCATTTCTGAGATAAAAATAGATATCGCTGACATAGGGCCTCTTTGGGAAGGGTCCAATGAAACGACTCCATCTGCATCAAGACTTAGTGAAATACTTACTGCTTCCAAAACAATTTCCCTAAGTATAAGTAAAGAATATCAGGTTTTGAGTGTTGAGTCAGAGCAAACTACAAGTGTAAAATTCGAGAATATTACTGACAAAAACTTAAACGACTTAATTCCAAATTCCGTAATAGATATAATAAAGGGATTAGTAGGTCAAGTTCAAAAACGGCATGAAGGAAATTCCAAAACAGAGGCTAGCACAAATTATTGGATAAATACTTCTGATGGGAAAAGATATTTCAGGCTTTCAATAAGAAGAGTACCAACAAATAGAACTGAATACATATACTCTATTGCTAATGAAGATATCACTGAACAGAAAGTTGAGGAAGCTAGATCAATTGCAATGAAACAGTCACTATTTAAAATTGTACAGATGCTTACTGGGCTATTTGAGCACTCACCAAATGGAAAAGTTTTAATTAATATGGATGGACAAATTATTGACGTAAATGGAAGTGCTGGGACTAAATTAGGAAAAGAACCAGATGAATTAAAAGGAATGAATATTTCAGATATAGTGAACGGTAGTTTAGAAATGATAAAAACAAAATTTTCAACAAATCCTAATGAAAATCATGATATTGCATTATTAAAAATACCGGGAGAAGATGGAGAAATAAGATACCTTAATTTAAGTGTAATGAGAGCTGATGATGAGTATTTCTTTTTAACTATTAGAGATGATACTGCGGTTATTATAGAAACTAAAAGACTTGAGGAATTAAGTAAACGAGATGCATTAACTGGACTTAATAATCGAGCGTTCTTTGAGCAAGAAATAAGAAAACTGGACGAGGAAGTAGAGAAGGATAAAGTAAAAGAACCTTACTCAGTAATATTATGCGACGTTAATGGGTTAAAAGAATTGAATGATACGTATGGGCACGATGCAGGAGATGAACTTCTTAAAGCAGTTGCCACAGTTTTCACTGATACTCTAAGAAATACAGACATAGTGGCGAGAATTGGAGGAGATGAATTTGCCATATTACTTCCAAATACAAATGATATGGAAGCAATGATAGTAGTACAAAAAATTCTTGAAAAATGTTTAACAGAATATGTCTCCGAAAAAATTCATAAACACCCAAGCATAGCTGTTGGGGTTGCTACAAAAGTAACTCCCGGAACAACAATATCTAAGGTTATGAAGACTGCTGATCTTGCAATGTATCAAAATAAAAAAGAATATAAAGAGGCAAAGGCAAGAATTGAGGCCGGAATAAGAAAATCATTATTGGCAGAAATGGACTTTCAGATTTGACAAACAGGCAAGAAAAGAGATAATTAAGGCATGTCAAAGATTCACTTACTTCCACAAAATCTTATTAACCAAATAGCAGCTGGTGAAGTTGTAGAAAGACCTGCATCTGTTCTTAAAGAACTTGTTGAGAATAGTATAGATGCTGGGGCAAGTAATATCATAATAAACATACAAAGAGGTGGAATCCAAAAGATACAAATAATTGACGATGGTTCTGGAATGGATGAAGAAGATGCAATTAAATCATTTGAAAGACACGCAACTAGTAAAATAACCAATCTTGATGACCTATATTCCATTATGAGTTATGGCTTTCGCGGGGAAGCATTAGCATCAATTGCCTCTGTTTCCAAAGTTACAATTGAAACAAAATCGGAATCTTCAAAAGTAGGAACTAAAGTAAGAACAAGTGAAGGAAAAGTTTTCGAAAACAATGAAATTGGAAAGAACAGAGGAACTACAATTAATGTCGAGGATTTATTCTATAATGTTCCTGCAAGAAGGAAATTTTTAAAGTCTGAAAATACTGAGAAGAATCATCTTATAGATGCATTTCTTAATATAGCATTAGTAAATGAAAAAATATCTTTTGAATTGAACTTCGATGGAAAAAATTCATATAAACTCCCGGCAAGGGATACTTTAAAACAAAGAATTCAGGATATATTCAAATATGACGAGAGTGAGTTAATTGAAATAAAGTATGAATCCCAAATAAATATATCTGGATTTACACTTCACCCTAAAACATGCAAAAGTTCAAAACAAAACACATATATATTTGTAAATGGAAGATTCATTAAAGACAATATTATAGGCAAAGCTGTTCAACAATCATATACAGGCTTTATGCCACGAGAACTGTACCCTGTTTTCTTCATAAAGATCTCACTTAATCCAAAAGATGTAGACGTAAATGTTCATCCTAGAAAACTAGAAGTAAAATGGGGAAACCAACAACAAATATTTAACTCTATTAACATTGCAGTTCATTCTGCACTTGAAAAAGCTTTAAAGATTCAAACACAAAGCCAAATAACTGGAGACAGTTATAACAACAATCTAAGTAGCATAAAAACTGAACTATCTGGAACTAGTAACAGTATGTATTCATCTCCATATAAACAAAGTATTAAGAACTCATGGGAAACTAAAAGTACTTGGAATGGTGGACCTAGAGAAGCCATGTCATTCACAAAGAATATATTTGAAGATTCTAAATCTTTAAATTCAAACCTAGAAGAAGGACAGATTTCAACAAATACAGAAGGTGTTCCTAATACAACAATACTTCCTTACATCAATGCAACTCAATTTCTTAAAACATATATTCTTATTGAATACATAGATAAGGTACAAATAATTGATCAACATGCAGCAGCTGAAAGAATAACTTTTGACAGACTCAAAAAATCTTTTGAAATGAAATCTTTTAGTTCACAAAAGCTTTTACTTCCATACACTCTTACTCTAAACGCAAAACAATTAAATACACTTACAGATAATCTAGAATTATTCAATTCATTGGGAATAGTTATTGAGAAAATGGGACCAAGTGAGTATGGAGTTATAGAAATACCACATGAACTATCTAAAGAAAGTATTGAAGAAACAATAGAAGAAACACTAAGTGAGATCTCTGAAGAGAATTTATCTGCTAAAAGTGCAAATGACAAAATAGATAAACTTATTGCTACTATGGCATGTCATCACTCAATTAGAGGAGGAGATAATCTTACAAGAGAAGAAATTAATCATCTAGTACTAGACCTACTATCTACAGACAATCCATACTCCTGTCCTCATGGAAGACCAATTGTATGGGAATTAAAATTATCTGAATTCGAAAAGAAATTTGGAAGATCAAAATAAAAAGAAAAAAATAATGTATTTATTTACCCTCGGATTCATAGCATTCTGCATATTACTTGCAGTTGTATTGAGAATATCTGAAGTAAACTCACCTACAAATTCAGTTAACGGTGTTAATACTGTTATATCTAAAGTTCAATTCCAAAGAGATGGAAAAGTACTTGATGGAGTAATATTTAATGTTGAGCTTGCAGATACAAGTGCTAAAAAGGAAGTAGGACTCATGAATAGGGATTCACTTGATCCAAAATCTGGAATGCTTTTTGTATTTAATTCAGAACAAACACTTTCATTTTGGATGAAAAACACCCTGATTCCTTTGGATATGCTATTTATGGATAAAAATAAAAAGATTGTAAAGATATATAAAAATACTACACCTAAAAGAGAAGACCTTACATACTCCTCTTACGGAATGTATGTGCTTGAGATAAATGGTGGACTTTCTGATAAACTGAATATACAAGAAGGTGATACAATGCTACTTCAATCTATTACTAACTAAAATGCTAGAAGAACTTAAAAAACAGATACTAGAAGCAAAAAAAATAGCGATATTTCCTACAGCAAGAATTGACCTAGATTGCATAAGTTCAGCTGCAGTAATGCTAGAGGTATGTAAATTTCTTAACCCAAATGCAGAAGTCTCAATTTGGTGTGACTTTTCAGTAGACAATTATCATAAATTTATTGCAGAAGGATATACATTTAATAAATTTGATGAAGCTCATAAAGACTTCACTATGTATGATCTTGGAATAATTGTAGATGGAGTTACAAAATCCCAACTTCTAAAAAAGAACTTAGGGAAAGTTGAACTAACACTTCCATACTCCTTAGTACTTATTGATCATCATTCTGAAAATAACACAAGAGAAGAAGCAAAAATAGTAATGGTAAATAGTAAATATAGAAGTGCTACAGCAATAATTTGGGATCAGATTGTGAAAGTACTTGGATTAAAAAACAATAAAAAAATTGTAACATTATGTTTAGCTGGATACTTAGGAGATACTCAGTATCTAAGATGGACATATAATGCAGAGGATATAAAAACATTTGAAGAGATGGTTGAATGTGGAGGAGACCTTGGATTCGTTAACAAAAATTACTTTAGATTCTTAAGTTACAAAGACCTACAAACTTGTTTTAAATTAGTAGATTACACAAGAGTAGATGAAGAGAAAGGATATTACTTTGTGGTTATTCCTCTAAAGTTTGAGGCAGAAAATAAATTAACTTTCGATGATTTTGGAAACATTAAAGACTATTACCTAACTCAACTTCAAAACACTAGTAATTGGAAACTAATCGTAACGATTAAAGAATCTCCTAAAAGCTTTGTATGGGTATCTATGAGATCCAGTGAAGATAGTGGAATAGATTGTAGCCAAATATGTAGAAATATTGCAGAAGGTGGAAGAGGTGGAGGTCATGAAAGATCGGCAGGAGCAAACTTTAAAGATAATTTTGATGATGCTTATCAACATGTAAAGGATGTTATAGATAGCTACTTGCAAAACAGGAACCCTTGATCTAGCATAATATATGTTAATTTCTTAACTATTTGAGCCAATGATGAATTATTACTCAGCATACAGTTCCCCTTTTAACTCACTAAGCTTCGGTTTTATGGGTATTTTTATGTTATTTGCCACAGTTATTGGTTTCGCAGTTGCATTCACTATTGGATACCTGATTTACAAAGATGCAAAGAAACACAATATAGAAAACCCTGCTCTATGGGGTGTAATATCAGGAATTACATGGATTGGAATACTTCTATATTTTGTAATAAACAAAAGAGAGAAGTAATTTGTTGCAAAACAGACAGTGTTGTTTTAGCATTTAAGATACAAACTATTAATAAGTACAATGGATACAATAATTTTAGCAGCATCAAATACATTTTCCCAATATTCAGTAAGTGCCCCAGCAACAACTAGCAATGAAGCCTTTGGAGCTGGTTTAATTGCACTTATATTTGGAGGATCTGTGATATTTACAATTCTAATTATAATAATTGCTACATTTATACCTCTAGCAATTTCTTTTGGTATCGGCTACCTAATATACTCTGATGCAAAAAAACATAACATTGAAAACCCTGTTTTATGGGGAGTAATTTCTGGTATAACTTGGATAGGAATAGTACTATACTTTGTTATTAACAAGCGAGATTAGTAATTATATATTTTATTTATTATCTTTTTCTCATGAAGAAAGCAATTACAGCAGGACTGATGGCATTATCAGCTCTTGCATTTCCAGTAGCAGTACACGCTCAAGATTACGGATTCACTACTAGTTACGACTCAACTTTCTCTCTAAGTTCAGCAGATTCAGCAGCAGCAGCAGGATTATTTGGTGCAGTAACTATTCTTCCTTTGGTATGTCTTTGTCTTTATTTTGTAGTTGATCTTATCATTGCAATTGTAATTTATAACAATGCTAAGAAAAATAATGTTGAAAACCCAGCACTATGGTTAGTTCTAGCATTACTTTTAAGCTGGATTGGTTGGTTACTATATGCATTTGTTGGAAAGAAAAAGACAGCTTCTGCTCATGTTTCAGAAGCTCCAAAAGCAACTGGACCTGTAGCACCACAAGCTTAATATACTTTTAAAAGATATTACAAAGAGTCCCGAGTTGTCGGGACTTTTTGGTAATAATTATTAATGAGATAAACCTTGTTGTAAAATACATGTATATTTATTAAATAGATAAAAATGAAGATTGCAATAGTTGGAAGTATGACATTTGTGGATAAAATGTTGGAAACAAAAAAAAATCTTGAGAATAACAACCATAAAGTTTTTGCATCATCTTTTGCTGAAGAATATTCGAAACTTCCAAAAGAACAAATAGAATCACAAACTATTAAAGACAAAAATAATAAAGATGGATTAATTGAGTTCTGTAATCTTATAGAAAAGTGTGATGCTGTATTGGCTTTAAACTATGATAAAAAAGGAATTAAAAACTATATTGGGGGAAACAGTTTTTTAGAGTTAGGTTATGGATTTATTCTTGGTAAAAAAATCTATTTTCTAAAACCAATTCCAGAAATGATATATACATCAGAATTGGAGGCAATGAAGCCTGTTATATTATTAGGTGATCTTACCAAACTTCAATAATTATTCATCTTCTATTTCTGGTATAATTCGGTAATGGAACCATTAGCATCACTTCTAAGACCACAAAAACTAGAAGACTTCTTAGGACAAGATAAACTTGTTGGAAAAGATGGTCCAATTCGTAAAATGATTGAAGGTGGAAGAATAACAAGTATGATATTTTGGGGACCACCTGCATCTGGAAAAACCACTTTGGCAAATATAATCGCAAACACTATTCAAGCAGACTTTGAAAAGATCTCTGCAGTTATAGATGGAAAAGAGAAGTTAAAAGAGATAATAGATATTGCAGAGAAGAATAGAGAAAACAAAATAGTTACAATCCTATTTATTGATGAAATCCATAGATGGAGTAAAGCACAACAAGATGCACTTCTTCCATATGTAGAAACAGGAGTAATAACTTTAATTGGTGCAACAACAGAAAATCCATCTTTCACAGTAATATCTCCATTACTTTCAAGATCTAGAGTATTTGTTTTTGAATCTCACAGTAAGGAAAATATTAAAATTGCACTCGAAAGGGGAGTAAAGCTTCTTAAGATTAAAGTTAAAGATGCAGATTTAGACTATCTAGCTGAAATATCTAATGGAGATATTAGATTTGCACTTAATACAATTGAAATCGCATCACAAATATCTAAAAAGATTACAAAAGAAGAGTTAGAACAAGCAGCCCAGAAGTTCCTAAGATATGATAAAAACGGAGAAGAGCACTACAATATTATATCTGCTATGCATAAGAGTTTAAGATCTAGTAATCCATCCGCTGGAGTTTACTGGGTAACCAGAATGCTTGAAGCAGGAGAAGATCCACTTTACATAGCAAGAAGATTATTACGTTTTGCATCTGAAGATATTGGAAATGCTAATCCAAACGCACTTCTTCTTGCTAACCAAGTATTTCAAGCATGTCAGAACTTAGGTATACCTGAATGTAATACTGCACTTATTCAACTTGCAGAATATCTTGCTAATTCACCTAAAGATAATAGGGCATATGTTGCAGCAAATCTTGCAAAAGAAGATATTAAGAATTATGGGAATCTTCCAGTTCCAATGCACCTAAGAAATGCTCCTACTAAGCTTATGAAAGAGTTGGATTATGGAAAAGGATATGAATATGATCCAGATCTACCAAGTGGTAAATCTAAACAACAATGTTTTCCAGATAAACTTAAAGATAGAAAATATTTTGGAGACAAATAGATAAACTCGTCAATTTCGATGGGTCTAATAATAGTGAGTATACTGGATTTAACTTATTTTCATTTGTGTACTATTTTCAGGAGGAATAACTTCGATTACTTTAGTAATTTCGTACTCTGCAGATATTAAATCACTATTGAAATCATATTTACTTACAACTTTTACTTCGCATTTTATAGAGTCTCCTGGTTGTACCTTTATTTTCCTGTCATGAAAATCGTTTAAGAAGTCTTTATCAGTAATAATTGCTTTAACTTCTGTCTTTCCATGCTTAAATATCCACTTAGTATCACCAAGATAGTCAGGTTTTCTTACCCTTAGAAACATTATTGAACTTGAACTTAAACTTTCTCTTGTAACTATTCCTACTAAATTAGATTCAGACAAATATTCCCTTTGTTTCACTTCGATTTTATTCCCATCATATTCAAAATATGCTTTATCTCCTGACCTTAAATATTTTAATGATTCCTGTATTCCAACAACCCTATCAATTAATTCTCTGGAAGTAACAGAGGTATATATTCCAACTTTTCTTACACCTGCTTCTGTAGCAATTAGATCTATTTCATTTGGAAGATGCTTAAAAGCTTCCACACTTAATTCCTCATCAGTTTCAATTCTTTTTAGAATAAAGTATTTTGCCTTAACTAAAAATTTCCCAATTATACGTTTAACTTCTAATTCACCAAGTCCTTTATCGTCTACATTTTTTAGGATTGTAATTAATTTTGTTTTAATGGACCCATTTTCAAGATTTTCTAGTATCGTATCTGTTTCTATTTTGCTATCAACACTCTTAACAAGAACACTGTCTAATTTTTCAAGTGATTCAATAATCTCACCTATTGCCTTAAAAGCACTCGAGGGACTGGAAGTTTTGTCATAATCAACGGTTAAAGAAAAAATGTTTTTATTTGTATCCATACTAGAATCTTCCATAAAATAAATATTACTCTCTTTATGGAAGGTATCAATAAATATGTTAGATGAGTATTAAAGCTATATAAGTGGGAAAATTTTAATGACTTTGTGTTCGTTTTTGAATTTCTTCTTTTGCCATTTGAATTCTTTTATCAGCAGGAACAGCTATTACCAAAAGCTTATTGAACACAATGTTCTTAGAGATCTTTGAATTTTTCATTTTAATATTTCCAGATATAACACCCTCTGGATTATCTACGTTTTCGATAGCAAATTTATCTGCCTCATATTCAAATATCTTAGCAATTTGAACATATATTACTGAAAATATTAGGATAACAACTAACGCTAATAATAAAGGCAAGTTAAATATCATAATTATTGAGTAGGCTAATAAAAAGCAGAATATATCAGATGCAACTAACTTGTAGTTATGAAATTTCATATAGTGAGCTGATTCATGAAGTACTACCCATTCAAGTTCATCAATGTTAAAACTAGATAACATCTTTTGAGAAAAAACCATTATTGGTTTGAACGGTCTTTGAGTAACCATAAATCCAATCATCTTATTTTGCTCGGGAAGTTCTTTTATAGTTACATCTAATCCAATCTTTTGTTTAACAAGATCTGTCATCTTACTAAAGTCAATTTCTCTAGATTTAGATTTAGGTTTGAAAAAGTTTCCGAGTAGAAATCTAATTTGTACCCAATTCGTTAATCCAAAGTAAGCAAGAATAATTATAATAATTTGCATAAGTAATTTTATCACAATGTAATTTTCAACTTTCCTTTTAATAACTCTGTGATATAATTAGCACTACTTACTTTAGATTGCTAATAATATGAGTAACAAAGAAACAAGAAATGACACTATCCTAATCCCATCAGTAATTGAAAAGACCAGAGATGGCGAACGTTCTTATGATATCTATTCCCGACTTTTAAAAGATAGAATCATATTTGTAGAAGGACAAGTCAGTGATGCACTAGCAAATAGTGTCATTGCTCAAATGTTATTCCTTCAAAAAGAAGCTCCTAATAAAGATATTACAATGTATATTAATACTCCAGGTGGATCTGTTAATGCAGGCTTAGCAATTGTAGATACAATGAATTTAATTAGCTGTGATGTTTCAACTGTTGCAGTTGGAATGGCTGCATCTATGGGAGCAATTCTATTAACATCTGGAACAAAAGGTAAGAGATACTCTTTACCTAATGCATCTATTCTTATTCACCAACCAATTGGTGGAACAGAAGGACAAGCATCAGATATTGAAATAGAAGCAAGAGAGATATTAAGAATAAAAGACGTCTTAATGGAACTTATTGCTAAACAATCTGGTCAAAAGAAAGCTAAGGTTCTAAAGGATTCAGATAGAAACTACTGGATGACATCTGACCAAGCAAAAGAATATGGATTAATAGATAAAGTACTTCATCCTACTAAATAAGTAGGGTATAATCCTAAGTGTTGGACGCTTAGCTCAGCTGGTAGAGCATACCCTTGACGTGGGTAGGGTCAGAGGTTCGAATCCTCTAGCGTCCACCACATAAGACCTTAACTTCATAAAATGAAAATCACTAAATTCGGACATTGTTGCATGCTAATAGAAGAAAAGAATGTCAGAATACTTACAGATCCAGGAACATATTCAACTTCTCAAAATAGCATTAAGAATATACATTTTGTTCTTATTACTCACGAACATCCAGATCATCTTCATATTGAATCATTAAAGCAAGTAATTTCAAATAATCCCGAAGTAAAAATTATTACAAACAAATCTGTAGGTATACTTCTAGACAAAGAAAATATTAAATATACTTTGGTAGAAGATGGACAAAGTATGGATTTAAATGGAGTTTTAGTTGAAGGATTTGGAAAACAACATGCAGTTATTTACAAAAGTATTCCAACCATACAAAACACTGGTTACTTTATTGGAAACAAAATATTCTATCCAGGAGATTCATTTACAAATCCAAACAAAGAAGTAGATATACTATTCCTTCCTGTTGCTGGCCCATGGATGAAACTATCTGAAGCAATAGACTATGCTTTAGAGGTTAAACCTAGAATTTGTATTCCTGTTCATGAGGGAATTCTTAAAGTACCAGGTGGTACACACATGATTCCTCCAAAGGTATTAGAACCTATGGGAATAAAGTTTATGGCACTTGAGTTAGATAAGGAAACAGAAATAATTTAATATTAAGCGAGATGAAAATAAAAGATATATTTATTAAAGGGTTTAGTGTTTATCTTTTTATTTATCTTCTTACATCTATAGTCACTATATTTGGTATTAGAATATTTCTTACAGCAACTAACTTTCCACAAGTATCTTTTTCAGATTTTCATATTGCACATCTTTTGTATGGTGGAATAATAATGTTACTTGTTATTCTTCTTAACTTAATCATAAAACCAAATACTAAGTTAAAGCTATTAAGTGCAATAGGAGTGGGAATAGGTTTCGGATTCTTCTGGGATGAGCTTGGTAAATTTATATCCAGTTCAAATGATTACTTCTTTAAACCTGCATTGCCAATTATATACGCGAGCTTTATTGTTCAGTTCTTCATATTTCTATACATGATTAGATTTGATGGAAAAGCCAAAGAGGAAATTAACGAATTAACTCAAAACAGACAATTCGATATCTCTCTTTTTAAATATCTTGTAATAGCTTTAACTGTTACAAAATTCATTTTACAAATTGCATATATCTTCATAGAAAAATATACAAAGTCCAATCCACTTGAGGTACTACCCATTATTATTGGAGATTTAATTATCTACTCTGTAATGGTTATTACTCTTGTATGGAAGAAAAGTAGAAAGGTAAGAAATGTCATTATTATTCTCATGATACTTCACTTCATTGCACTTAGCTCATACTCTTTATATCTTGGGGAAATGAAGTATGCATTCTCATTACTGTTTGATCTAATAATATTAATCTTGTTTACTCTGCATACAAATTAGCATTATTTTTGAAATTTTCTCTCATTTCTATTACAATACTTACTAATGAAGTCATTCGTTTTGAATACAAAAACCAGAAGTAACACAACCACCACTACAACTACTAGGGTCAGTTGTGCTAAACACGACTGGAGTATATGACTCATTCGACATTAACTCCCAAGACCCAACAAAGACAAGAATATAGTAAAATGATATATACTCATTTCATATATAAATATATTAATTAAAATCAATGCAAAATAATAAAGTAGAAGAAAAAGTAGAATCCAATGTTTCAGAGATTGAAGTTAAAAGACATTCATCCGCACATATATTAGGTCAAGCTGTATTAGAGCTATTTCCTGATGCAAAACTTGGAATAGGCCCTGCTATAGATAATGGTTTTTATTATGACTTTGATTTATCTAAACCACTATCTTCAGATGATCTTCAAAAGATCGAAGATAGAATGTATGAGATAAAAAAACAAGATTTAGCAATTAACCAGGTTATGATACCTAGAGATGAAGCTATAGACATGCTTAATCAGAAGGGACAAATATATAAAGCAGAGCTTCTTAACGACATTAAAGATGAACAAATAAGTTTCTTTAAAACTGGTGATGTATTTGAAGATATGTGTAAAGGTCCTCACGTAAAAAGCACCGGCATGATAGGTATCTTCAAGCTTACGACTACGGCTGCAGCTTACTGGAAAGGAGATGAAAAACGACCATCTTTACAAAGAATATATGGTATAGAATTTGACACTCAAGAAGAAGTAGACAAATATTTCTTAATGCTTGAAGAAGCAAAGAAAAGAGATCATAGAACTCTTGGAAAGGAACTTGGTCTATTCATATTCTCGGATCTAGTTGGAAAAGGCTTACCACTTTGGACGAAAAAAGGAGCAACAATAAGACGAGAAATTGAAAGATTCATAGTAGATGAAGAAATTAAAAGAGGATATGACCATGTATATACTCCAGATATTGCAAAAATTGATCTATATAAAAAGTCAGGTCATTATCCATACTACAAAGATTCAATGTATGCACCAATTGTAATAGATGAAGAGGAGTTTATGCTTAGGCCTATGACTTGCCCTCATCACTTTCAAATATATTCATCTGAAAAGAGAAGCTATAGAGAACTTCCAATGAGAATTGCAGAACTTGCAAAGCTATATAGATATGAGCAGTCAGGTGAACTTAGTGGACTTATGAGAGTTAGAAGTTTTTGTCTTGCAGATGCACATATAATAGCAACCAAAGCTCAAGCAACAGATGAGATCAACAAGGCTTTGGATCTTATTGAATTTGCAAATGGAATATTTGGACTTAAACCAAATGAAGACTATTGGTATAGGCTCTCACTTGGAGATAGAAAAGATACAAAGAAATACTTTAAGGACGATGCAGCATGGGATCATGCAGAAGGAATCCTTAGAGATTTACTTAAGACAAGATCAGTAAAAAGTTACGAAGCTGAAGGTGAAGCAGCATTCTATGGACCTAAGCTAGATATTCAAATGAAGAATATCTTAGGAAAAGAAGAAACTGCATTTACGGTTCAGTATGACTTTGTCATGCCAAAAAGATTTGAACTTAGATATACGGATGAGAACGGAATGGAAGTAGAACCAATCGTCATACATAGATCATCTGTAGGTTGTATAGAAAGAACAATAGCATTACTAATTGAAAGATATGCAGGAGCATTTCCAGTTTGGTTAGCACCAACTCAGGTTGTGCTTATACCAATAGGAGATAAGCATGTTGAATATGCAAAACAACTTCAAAAGAAGATGAATGCATTAAATATGAGAGTAGAGCTAGATAGCAGACCTGAAAGAATGCAATCTAGAATTCGAGATGCTCAGATGCAAAAGGTACCATACATGTTAGTAATGGGAGATAAAGAAGTTGAGAATGATTCAGTAGCAGTTAGACCTAGAATTGGAAAAGATATGGGTATGATGAAAACTGAAGAATTTATTCTAAAGCTCAAAGCTGAAATTGACGAAAAAAAGCTTTAGAATATATTTAAGAAAATCTTAATATATTTGATATAATTATATATAAGTTCTTATATTTACTAATATAAACAATACAAACTCAGGACCATCTAGAGGTTTCCAAGGTAGACCACAGTTTAGTAGACCTGGTGGTTTTGCATTTAGACCCAGAGGCCCATACACTGGCCCTAGACAGTACAAACCATTCGTTAAGACCGAAAATACATACGGCTTTAACCGTAATGAATTCATTAAAGCTGAAGTTGTAATGGTAATCGATCCAAACGGAGAATCTCTTGGAGAGATGAAGACTGCAGATGCTATTCTTAAGGCAAGAGAGGATTACGACCTTGATTTAATCGAGGTTGCCCCTAACTCTAAGCCTCCAGTATGTAGGATTATGGATTGGTCAAAATTTAAGTATGAACAATCTAAAAAGCAGAATAACTCTAGCAAATCCGTAGAAATGAAAGGTATGTGGTTTAGTCCTGTTATTGGAGAAGGGGACTTAAACCATAAGGTGGAAAGAGTCTTGGAGTTCTTATCTAAGAAACACCCAGTTAAAATTGAAGTTAGGGTAAGAGGTAGAATACAAAGAGAGATAGTATTTGCAAGAATGAGAGAAGTTTTAGCGCTACTTGAGGGAAAGATAAAGCTAGAAGGTACTCCTAAATTTGAAGGAAAGAACTATTCTGTGATTGTTTATCCTCTTAAACTCTCTGACAAAAAAGAGAAAAAAGACGAAAAACCAAGTGAGAATGCCCAAATTTAGTGATTTAGATTGATAATCTGGCTTTCTAATGATAGAATTTAACTCGTACTTAAAGAAGCATTCATATGAAACTTAAAACACACAAAGGACTATCTAAAAGAATAAAGGCTACTGGTTCTAAAAAGCATAGCAAACTTGTTCATATGCCACAGAACAATAGTCATCACTTAAGAACGAAGCACACTGCTAGATCTAAGAATAGAAAGGAAAGAGAAGAAACATTATCCGGTAAAGTTCAAATTGCCTTAGTAAAAAAATTTATATAATCTGATTTATTGACATGAGAGTAAAACGAGGAGTAACCGCACACGCAAAACATAAAAAGTTATTAAAACAGACAAAAGGCTTTACTGGTTCTTACAGCAGACTTGTAAAAAGAGCTCATGAAGCAGTTTTACACGCTGGAGAATATTCAAAGCAATCTAGAAGAAAAAGAACAGGTGACTTTAGAGCACTATGGATCGGAAGAATTAACGCAGGTCTTATGGAATATGGTGTTAGATACTCGGATTTCATAAATCTTCTTAACAAGTCAAACATTAAGCTCAATAGGAAAGTGATGGCAGATTTAGCATTAGATCACAAAGATTCCTTTAGAGAGCTAGTTGCACTTGTAAAGAAATAAAGAAATGTCAGACAAAAAAATACTGCCTACCCAAAACCTAGGGGGACCTGAACAGATAATTGATCTCCTAAAATCTCAACTTTCATCAGTAAAGACTACCTCTGAGCTCGAAAATGTTAAAACCTCCTTTTTAGGAAGGAAATCTCCTATTAATGACCTCATGAAAGAGATTGTTAAGTACAAAGAGGCTTCTGAAAAGAAAGCATTTGGGGAAAAGATGAATGAACTAAAAGAAACAGTTACTAACCTTATTGCCAAGAAAGAATACGACCTAAAAGAAGAGGAATATGGTGTTGAGCTAGAGAAATGGACTGATGTAACAGCATTTAATTCAAAACCAAACAAGGGAACAGTACATCCAATAACAAAGGCTATATGGGAAATAGAGGATATTTTTAAAAGAATGGGTTTTGACATTGAACTTCCATACGAGATAGATTCTGAAGATAATAACTTCACATTTGTAAACTTACCTCCAACACATCCTGCTAGAAGTAGCTGGGATACTTTTTACACTGACGACCATGATGTACCAATAGTACACACATCTTCAATGCAAAATAGGATATATAGGACAAAGAAATTACCTATATATACAGTTGTTCCCGGTAAGTGTTTTAGAAACGAATCTACTGATGCAAGACATGAACATACTTTCTTCCAAATTGAGGGAGTTGTTGTAGACAAGGGAATAACTTTTACAGACATGATGGGTACATTACAAGCATTCTTTAGTGAATACTTTGGAAAAGAGGTTCAAGTTATGTTAACACCAGATATGTTTCCATTTGTTGAACCAGGCGGAATGATATCTGTAAAATGGGAAGGACAATCTGAAGCTATTAAAAGAATTACAAAAGGAACTGGATGGTTAGAGATTATGGGATGTGGAATGATTCATCCAAATGTATTAACAATGGGGGGAATAGATCCAGAAGTATACTCAGGATTTGCATGGGGTGGAGGTATTGAAAGACTCATTATGATAAAACATGGTGTCGAAGATGTAAGACTATTTAAGAATGGAGGATTAAAATTTTTAAGACAATTCTAATATGCTTTATTCTAGAAATTGGTTAAAACAATACTTACCAGAGACAGATTTTGAAAGTCAGGACTTTAGATCCCTAGTAACTAATTCACTTGCCGAAGTTGAAGATATACAAAACTTAAGAGCTGAAATGGAGAAGGTAATTGTAGGTGAAATTGTAGATATTAAAGATCACCCAAGTTCAAAAAAACTTCACATAGTAACTGTAGACGTAATTAAAGGAACTAACGATCCTAAAGATAATCTAGTAATTGTTTGTGGTGCACCAAATGTTGAAATTGGAAAGAAAGTTGCAGTTTGTTTAGTAGGTGGAAGCGTAATGAATGCAAAGTATGATGGAACAAAAGACAGCGAGAAGATTATGAAAATTGAAAGAAGAGAGATACTAGGCGAGATGTCTAATGGCATGATATGTTCAGCAAAAGAATTAGGAATTTCCGAAGAACATGATGGAATCCTAATACTTCCTGAAGAATCTATTGTTGGAAGTGATCTAGTAGAGTTACTTAAAGACCAAATAATAGAAATTGAGAACAAATCCTTCACTCATAGACCAGACTGTTTCTGTCATAGAGGAGTAGCAAGAGAGTTATCCGCTATTACAAAGTCTAGATTCATAGATAAAGTTGAAATTCAATTAACACTAAAAGCAGAGAATGCTATTACAATAGATTTAAAAACAACCAATTGTAAAAGATATTCTGCCCTAACAATTAGTAACGTTAAAGTAAAAGAATCTCCATTTTGGTTACAAATGAAATTACTCTCAGTTGGAGTAAGACCAATTAACAATGTTGTGGATGCTACTAACTATATTATGTTAGACATAGGACAACCTATGCATGCCTTTGATTTCGATAAAATAAAATCCAATAAAATTGTTGTTAGAGAAGCAAATGAGGGAGAGAAATTCACAACTCTGGATTCTAAAGAAAGAACTCTAAAGAAGGGCATGATGGTCATAGCAACAGAAGATAAGCCATTAGCAATTGCTGGGGTTATGGGGGGAATGGAAAGCGAAATTTCTAATGATACAGTTAACATCCTTCTTGAATCTGCAAATTTTAACAAAGACTCAATTAGAGATACTTCAAGAGAATTAGGACTAAGAACAGAAGCTTCTACAAGATACGAGAAGGGGTTAGACAGTGAACTTACTATGGAAGCACTAAAACATGCTACATCACTCATTACAGAGCTTGCAGGAGGAGATATTACTAGTGAATTTACAGATAACTACAATGTAAAAGAAGATATTAAAATCGTTGAAGTAAATCTTAATAAGATTAAAAGCTTTTTAGGTATTAGCCTTAAGAAAGAAGAAGTTGTAGATATTCTAAATAGACTCAATATTAATACAGAACATTCTAAATTTGTTTCTGGAAATAACCCGAACGAAGCATTGAATAGCACATATTTAAATCTCATCATACCTACATATAGAAAAGACCTTAATATTGAAGCTGATATTATGGAGGAAATCGCGAGAATATATGGCTACGATAAACTCAATCCAACGCTTCCAGTTAAGTCTATAAAGCCATTCAAGGTAAACAAAGTATTAGAATTGCAAAGATATACTGTAAATTACTTAATGAACTATGACTTTAACGAGATATATAGCTACAGTTTTGTAAGCACAAAGTTATGGGAAAAATGTGGACTAGACACTAAAAAATTAGTAAGAATAACTAACGCAATATCCCCTGAATTAGAATATGCTAGAAACAGTCTAATACCAAGTCTTTTGGAGAAAGTTAATCAGAACCTTGAAGAGGGAAATAATTTAAACTTCTTCGAGATATCCAGAATAATTCTAAAAGAAAAGTCAGAAGAAAATATTCCACTTCAACCATGGACACTTGGAATAGTTATGGCCCACGAAATGGGGGAGAATAATTTAATACCAGAAATAGCAACAGTCATATTTAACTATCTTAAGAAATTAAATATTACATACAAGGTTGTTAATCTATCTGAATACAAAGATGGAGGGAATAATTCAAGACCAGAGCTATTTGCACCAAAACAAACTGCTGTAATACTTAATGAAGAGAATAAAGTAATAGGACTTGTTGGAAAATTAAATCCAAGAATTAATGTTAACTTTAAACTTGAAAATAAAGACGTATATGTTGCTCAAATAGATCTTGAAGTCATATTAAAGACATTCAATCCTGACGTAATAAATTACAAGCCTTTATCAATCTACCAAGAAAACTTTAAAGATATAAGCTTAGGCCTTAAAGAGAACATAGAGAGCCAGAAGATAATTGATAAAGTAAAATCTGAAAAAATAGACAATCTAGACGATATCTACCTAATAGATAGATTCGTAAAAGATGAATTAACCTCACTAACATTAAGACTTGAAATAGAGTCGGATGTAAAAACCTTAAGCGAAGGGGAGATCAAAAAATGCACAGATAAGGTTAACGAGATTATTAGTAAGAACTTCTCAGTAACTGTAAGGTAGTTAAGGTTGTTTACTCAAAGCAGTTTTAAACATTTCAGATACAAGCCCAAGATGAGTATTTCTAGGCACAGTAACATTCAAAGTTCCACCTAACTGCGTATTGCCCACTTCCATTATTGCTATTGGCATTCCTGAACTATAATGTTTTGCAATTATTCTTCCCATCTCTGAAGCAAAAACTTCACTAAGAGCTTTTTCAAAACTACGTGGATTAGTTGTTTCTGGTAGATGGAGAGGATATTCAAAATTCTCTAACCCTTCTCTTGCATATTTCACAGCCTTTTCTGTACATTTATATGGGAAATAAGTAACTGTTTCGTACATATCTATTTTATATGCTCTTAGTGTCATAAATCCTAATAGTGTTCCTTTAAGAATCTCTCCAAGACCATAAGATACGTATCCAAACTTATCTGGCTCTCTTAATATCCTTGCAGAGGTTGTAATTATACCTAAATCTTCACAATTCATTGCTATATTTTAATTTTGGGAATTATATCATAAAAAAGGTAATTTTCGACTTAGATATTCCGTAATTATATGTTGCGATCAATCTAAAATTGCGTTATTAATAGTAAATATATTATTAATTAGAAATAATTTGGGAGTTGAAACGCAAAGCGGAGTATCCGTTGCAGATAGATCAAAAACTGAAGTAAATAGAGCTAGTCCACCTGTCGAAGTAGGTGGTGAAAGAGAATCGATGGAATTGATACAAGGAGGTGAAAGGATATTTACTTTAGAAACAAAAGATTTTCCTTGGGTAAAATTTCCATACAGAAGGGTTCCTGGATCAAAAGATTTGGTTCAAGATACAAGAGTGAAGTTTGCGAAGTTGAAAGATCAAAATGGAGATTTGTACTATGTAGCATCACTTATAGGGAGAGAATATAACCGAAAACTTTATGAAGTATCACAAAGAATGAATGAGAACAAAGACTTTGGAGGGTTCGACCTTTTTTATAAATTAGCAAGACAAATAGCATCAGGTAACCATTCTCCCTTAAACAAAATAGGTAAAGAATACGCTGATAGTGTAATTTATTACAATCGAGATCGTCATCACAGAGTATTTGCAATAAGGCTCAGAGCAGAGGATGAAAATGGAAAATCTATAAATAAAATAGTTAAAGTTGCTTCATGCGTTCCTCAGGACGAATGGGAGGTATTTGTAGTTACTCGAAATATGACTCCAAGAGAAGCTAAATTAGCTGCTAATAAATAGAATTTTCCCTTCCGTTGTGATACACTATAAGTCGTCAGTATAATTACGTCTTATGGAACCAATTTACAGTCCAAAACCAGGAAAGTTTGTCGATACATACTATATTGTAGACATAACCACAGATCCAAGAGCTCTTTTTCAAGATACTTTGGACAACAAAGACAAATTTACTAGATTAACAGATAGGGTAAAGGTTTTAGCTGTTTTACTAACTTCTGCAACATCACCAATATTTGAATTTTCTGCATATAAAATTATTTCTTCAAGAGGTAAGGTATCCGAAGGGTATATTCCAGACTTATATTTCAACCAATACTTATCTTTAGGAGAAATAGAAGAAGTGAATCAAGGTGGAACAGAAGGTACTAAAGTGCAACAGTAATCTGCTTAGAATCAGTTAGACTTCCAGAAAATACCGTTATTGTATAAGTTCCAGCTGATGAAAATGTATATGAAGGTTTTGTATAGGTATCTCCAGCTAACTTACTTAGTGACTCAGTATAGACAGGAAGTGCAATACCTGCTTTAGATATTGATAAAGTAACCGATGAAGGTGCAACTAAACCACCACTACCTGTCCATTTTGCTGTAATTGCAGGCGAATCTCCAACAGTTAAATTAGAACTATTAGGGCTTGTTATTTTTAGATTTTGAGATGATACAGGGGATTCTAGATTAATTGAAATAGATTTTGTAGAACTTCTACCTGAAGAATCCTTAGCTGTTACAGTTAATGTCTTTACTCCATATCCATAACTATTATCTAGTATTAAATTTTGAGTTAGTGATGCATCTGTTGTACTTGCAACAGTATTTGAGCCAACAGTAACTATTATTGAGTTAATAATTCCCACTGCAGGACTAGCTTGAATATTCAAAGATAATGTCCTATTGTCAGATGGAATAATCGCACCATCTGTAGGGGAGGCAATATTTATTGTAGGAACTGCAGAAATAGTATTGTAGTCAGTTGTACACTGTGCAGTTGGAATACTTTGACCTGAAGATTTATCAAAAAGCGCTTGTTCTGTAGGCTTTTTAGGATCTCCAATCTTAACATAAGTTACTAAAGCATCTTTTGCATATCCATTTGTTTCATCAATTGGTCTTGCAATCATATTGAGAGACTGAGCCTCAGGTTTATATGCTGGAATATTTGTACAAACTCTTATTGTTTGAATACTGTCATCTACTGGAGGAAGTTTCCCATCTATAAAGATTTCTTTCATAGTGGAGCCACACTTATCTGTTGCTAATTTTCCAGATATTAAACAAACATCTGCACTAACAATTCCGGCAGGTCTTGTAAGTGTAGTCTTTGGATATTTTGTTAAGATCTTTTGAGAATATCTTACCCATAAAGGCTTAGCTGAACTAAATCCATAAGGAAGTCCTCCATTATTGTAAGGTTGCTTGTGAGGAGCAGCGTTATTATTATTTCCAGTCCAAACTCCTGTAACAATATCTGGAGTATATCCTACAAACCACATATCTTTATTCTCATCACTAGTTCCTGTCTTACCAGAAACGCTATATCCACCAGTTGCTTTAACGAGATCTATATCTTCTTTACCGTAATTATATAGAATATCTGACATAATATATGCTGCTCGTTCATCTACGACTTGTTTACCTTCATCTGGTTTATATTCCCACTTAACAACACCAGCTCTATCTACGATCTTTAATATTGCTTGAGGTTTATGATACTTCCCTTTATTTGCAAGTGTTGCATATGCATTAAAATGTTCAATTGGTTGAACAGCAGTTGCTCCTAAAATAGAGGAAAGTCCAAAACTCTTTCTATCTTTAAACTCTGTATATCCAAGCTTTTCATACATATCCAACATTGAATCTACACCCATAATATCTGCTGCCATAACTGCAGGTCTATTTAGAGATTGTCGCAATTGATTTCTTAAGAAGTTATTAGAACTTCCTGGAGCATAGCCTGCATTTCCACCTTCAGCATTCTGAGGTGTATAGTTTCCAAATGTAACTGGCATATCTGGAAGGAATGAGGCCGGGTTAAGTACACCAGATTCAATACCAGCAAGATATGAGATTGGCTTATTTGAGGAGCCTGTTTGTTGGTTACTAATTAGAATATTAACTTTAGGATCGAATTTTGCAGTTCCTTTTAGAGGTCCATCTGCAGTTACAACTTGTTCTTTTTCCCCAAACCAATCTTTTGAGCCAGCCATCATGAGGATTTCTCCTGTTTTAGGATCAATGCTTGCCATTGCACCATTATATACTCCAAATCTTTTAGCAATACCTGCATCATCACACTTACAATCTTTTGTTCCATCTACCCAGTTCTTAAGCTCCTGTTCTGCAATATCTTGCATATCCAAATCTAGTGTCGTGTAGATTTTATACCCTCCAGTTTCAATATCTGAAGAAGTTATTGCCTTACCGTCAATTGTGAAGTTATAGTCAGCGTTATATAACTGGTCTCTTGCATAGAAAACAAAACTTGGAGCTTTAATATCTATTCTATTTGGTTGGAACTTTAGTTCTTCTTTTCTTGCATTGTCAATGTCAGATTGTGTAACTGTAGTCCCACTTTGATTGATCTTATCTAAATTCTTTTCATATTGTTTCAAGACGTAAAGCTGTCTACATTTGTATGGTGCTGCTTTAATAACATCATTTCCATTACTATCTTTGTAGAGTCCATCTTGTCCTGCTTGAGCTGTAATCTTACTTTCTGCAAATAATTCACCATCGTTAACTCTACAGTATTCATCTTTAACATTACCAAAAGGGTCAAATTGAGAAGGGGAATTAGGAATACCTGCAAGTAGAGCAGATTCTGCTAATGTTAAATCTTTTGGATCTTTTCCAAAATATATCTTTGATGCAGTTTTAAGCCCATATCTATTACTTCCAAAATTAATCTTATTCATGTAAAAGAGGAGAATCTGATCCTTTGTGAAATCCTGTTCTGCTCTTAAACTTGTAATAATTTCTTCTATCTTTCTTTCATATTTGGATATACTTCCAGCTTGGATTGCTTTTTCAAATGCAGCATTCTTAATAACCTGTTGAGTAATTGTACTTCCACCACACTGTTGCTTGTTACTAATATTTCCAACTGCACATCTTGCAATAGCTACAAGGTCAATTCCTTTATGGGAATAAAATTCAGCATCTTCTGCAACTATAAATGCCCATCTTACACTTTGGGGAACTTCATCGAGCTTGTTTATCATGATTCTATTCTCACTTCCTACAACATTGTATAGCTCCTTTCCATTTCTATCGTAGAAAGTAGAGTACTCATCTTGCTGAACAGTAAGAATTTCATTTGGATTTGGAACGAGTGCACTATAGTGAGCAATTACTGCAAGTCCTGCGATTGTTCCGATAATTAAAAAGATGAAAAAAATTGCTATAAGTATTCCAAATATCTTCTTTATCTTTGAATTAATCCCACCTTTTCCTTTCTTATTCTTACTCCAAGTTTTTCTATCTGCTTTGAGAGATGAAAGTTTCGAGTAATTATCTAATCTGCTTGTCTTTTTGTTTGTTGAATCTCTTAATAATTTCATATACACAATAAATGTCTTATGGATATTTTAACTTAATATCGTACAAATTAGTAACAAAAAAAGGATGAATAATTTTATTTAGATGCAAAGAAAACTACAAGAAATACAATCAAAATACTCAGAATAATAGATGCACTAAAGATATAAGCCATTATATTTTTCATATTTTCGTATTTTTAAGTGTTTGATCGCAATTATACTACTTTTTAAAACTTTTGCGAGGGAAGAATCTCTTTCTCCCAGTTGCCTTTAGAAGCTTTAGTCTAAATATCTCGATAGCTTCATCAAGAGTTAGCGCAAACATATCTTCCTTTGCAGGGATAGACTTAAACACTCCATCTATTAATATGTATGGACCAAATCGACCTATTCCTATTTTTACATCTTTTCCATCTGCATTTTGCCCAAGAGTCTTAGGAAGTTCAAGAAGTTGAAGAGCTTTCTTAATATCCACCATATCTAGTGGAAGTGTTTTAGGAATAGATACACGTTTAACCTTCTCTTTAGATTCTTTTTCTGGTCTGCCAAGTTGAACATATGGACCATACTTTCCAACAAGAAGGTATACATCTTTTCCGGAAACAGGGTCTGTACCAAGTGGTTTGTCAGATTCTTTCTTCGCTACAACAAGTCTTTTAACTTCTTCTTCATTAATATCTGCAGGTGCAACGGATTCATCTATTGTAACTCTAGTTGGATTCTCAGGATCTTTTTTATTCTCTATCTCTACAAATGCACCATATTTCCCAACTCTAATGTCATATGGGAAGTTTGCAATCTTAAGTGTACACATTTCACGTGCATCTATAATTTCATTCTTTTCTTTTACTTGGTTTTCCAATCCTTCTTTTCCTTCATAGAAAGACTTCAAATATGGAAGCCATTTAATTTCTCCTTCTTCTATCTTATCTAAACTACCTTCCATTTCAGCTGTGAAGTTAAGATCAACTAATTTAGTAAAATATTTTTCAAGAAGATTAGTAACTGAATATGCCGTGAATGTTGGTATCAGCTGATTATTCTTCTTCACAATATATCCTCTATCTACAATTGTAGAAATAATTGAAGCATAAGTACTTGGTCTTCCAATTCCTTCTTGTTCTAGTTTCTTAACTAAAGTTGCATCTGTATATCTTGCAGGTGGTTTAGTCTCATGAGATTCCTCATTAAGCTCAAGTAATTTTAATACTTGTTCTACTTTTAATTCTGGTAGTATCTTCTCAGAGTCATCTAGTGCATTTTCTGGATTATCATTTCCTTCAACATAAGCTCTTAAGAATCCTGGAAATATTATTCTTCTTCCAGATGCTTTAAATAAGAAATTAATTTCTTTAGAATTCTTTTCTAACTTTATAAGTTCCGCTATATCTTTAGATTTAGAATCAGAAGAAACTTTAGAATTTATAGATATACTAATAACCTTAACTCTTGCTTCCTTCATTTGTGTAGCCATAGATCTTTTCCAAATTAGATCATAGAGTCTAGATTCATCACCAGATAGATTTAACTCTTCAGATGTTGGCATAGAGCTTCCAGCAGGCCTAATTGCCTCATGAGCTTCTTGTGCACCTTTTGATTTCTTTGTGTAGACTCGGACCTCATCAGATAAATATTCTTTACCATATCTTTCAACAATATTGTTTCTTATTGCATCTAGTGCTTGGTGTGAAAGATTAGTAGAATCTGTTCTCATGTATGTAATCAGTCCATTTTCATAAAGTCTTTGAGCAACTTGCATTGTGTACTTTGCTGCAAAACCTAACTTTCTATTTGCTTCAATTTGTAAAGAAGAAGTAATAAATGGTGCATATGGATTTCTAACTTGTTCAGATTCTTTTACATCTAATACTTTGAATTCAGAATCCTGAAGTAAATCTTTTATTTTATTTGCAGATTTCTCATCTAGTAATATTACTTTATTCTCATTTTTAATCTTACCTGTTTGCTCATCGAAGTCAGCACCCTTTGCAACAGATAAGTTCTCAATCTTTTCTAATGAACTTTCAAATTTATCTGCAAGTGCTGTTGGTGTAACAATAGCTTTAAGATCCCAAAAGGATCCCTTAACAAAATTTCTTCTTTCTTTCTCTCTATTAACAATTAATCTTACTGCAACAGATTGAACTCTACCTGCAGAAAGACCAAGTGCAATTTTCTTCCATAAAAGAGGGGAGAGTGTATAGCCAAATAATCTGTCTAATATTCTTCTAGCTTCTTGTGCATCTACAATCTTCTGATCAATCTTACGAGGAGATTTTAAGGCGTCAGCTATAGCTTCTTTTGTGATCTCATGAAATACCATTCTAGATACTGGAACAGTAGGTTTAAGTACTTCTTTAAGATGCCAAGAAATAGATTCTCCTTCTCTATCTTCATCAGTTGCGAGTATTAATTCATCTGATTTTTCTAAGTGTTCTTTTAAAGATTTAATAATCTTTTTCTTTTCAGAAGATATTACATAGAGAGGATTATAGTCATTCTTTACATCAACACCAAGACTTGCCCATTTCTCTTTCTTAAACTTAGCTGGAACCTCAGCTGCATTTCTTGGAAGATCACGAATGTGTCCTTGAGAAGCAATGACATAGTACTCTTTAGGTAAAAACTTAGAGATCGTTTTTGCTTTTGTTGGTGACTCTACTACTACTAATTTCATAAACTTGTTCTTAAATATTATTTATTTCCACACTATATATATAGTGTAAAACAGGCAAAGTATACTCGAATATAAATTAAAACAACATTAATTTAAAGTAAACCAGATTTGGATTATATCCCCATTTACCTTAAAAACACAAAAGAGGATATTTATACTGACCAATCTATCTGACCTCAATCTAGAAGTAAAGCTCAAGAAGTTATATCGTATTATCACTAAGTTGATCTTTAGTATATAAGGAGTTACAATATTTCTATCTATTTTTAACAAATAATTTAATGAGTGACACACTCCTTACCATAAATGAAACTGCAGACATACTCAAGGTTCACTGGCAATCTGTAAGAAACTACATAGATTCTAAAGAACTAAAAGCATCAAAGATAGGTAAGAATATTAGAATAAAGAAATCCGATCTGGATGCTTTCATTAACTCAAAAAAACCTCAAAAGGAAATTGCTGAAGTTGAACTTAGATATTTATGTAAGGATAGAAAAGCAATTGAGAACAAACTAATAACTATTGGAGCAAGAGTTACACATCTAAGTCATATAGTAGATCACTGGTATATAGGTAACCATATTAAAAACCTTGAAGAAAAAAATAGAGATTTTGATTCAGGTGAAGGATTCGGCCTTAGAATTCGAGAACAAGACAATGACTATACAGGAAAGATAACTACTTCACTTGAAGTAAAAAGATTAACGGATGCACTTAACCATAACACATGCATAGAATCTGAAATCGAAGTAAAGAACTATGAGGAAACAAATAATCTTCTAAAACTTATGAATTTAAAAGAATTCATGACAATAGATAAGGCTAGAATAATGTATTCATTCGAAGATCTTAAAATTTGCATTGATGATATTAAAGACTTTGGAACAGGAATAGAGATAGAACATAAAACTGAAAAGAATAGGGAAATGGTAGTTGAAGAAATAAGAAACTTTGCAAGAAAGTTAGGACTCAAAAAAGAAGATGAAGTTGTTAAGAGTGTAACTTACCTAGCTATGGAAAAGTTATCCAGATACTAAAATGAAAGAACAACAACAACCAAATGACAAACCTCGATTTGACCTTCCAAGTGTTGTAATTCTTCAATCACTTGTCATTAACTTTGCAGGAAGCTACTTACTTAGTACTCATCCAGATAGTAAAGCTTGGAAAGATATTATAGAGTTGGCAAGAACAGGGTCACTAGCATTTGGAGCAATAAGTGCAGCATATTATGGAATTAAGAATTTAGATTTCAGACAAGAAGACAAAGTAAATGGAGAAGAATTTGGAGAAAAAAGATGGAAAGCTCTTGGAAATATGTTCATTTGTTTAACTTCTATTGCCCCATGCGTTATTACAATTAAATTTTAGCTTCTTACTTACTTGCATTAACAGGATAAAAAGATAAATCTTCCTTCATCTTCTTTTCAAACTTAGGAGTATAAATAGCCTTATCTTCAGTAATCTCGTTAATCTCTTCTGGAAGTTTTTCTATGGAGAAGTATCTTACTGGTATTCCTAATTCCTTACACATTTTAATCTCATGCCACATACCTTCACTTATTTCACCAAATACCCATAGATAGTCACATCTAACTATTAAGGTATTAATACAGTCAATCATGGTTTGAAGGGAGGCAAGTTCATGTACGAAGTTAGAATACACAGTGAAATAGTTAACTGGAACCAATCCTTTCTCTATTACATACTGACATAGCTTTCTTGCCCAACACATATTAATAGATGCTTGAGAAATGAATACAATCTCTTTAGATTTATCATATTTAGATAAATCATTCTTAATAGATTTAGAATTAGGAGAGTAGAGCATTGGGTAATTGGATAACAAGTAATATTAAATATACTAGTTTTTTCTACCAAACACAATTAGCACTCTTGATTATCCTCTGCTAATGAAATATAATACCTTCAGATGAGGAAGATCAGAATCCTAACAAAGGTAACTTCATCCTCACAATATATAGGTGATATATATAGCTTAAGATCAAATTGAAATTAAAATAAGTAAAAGGAAATAATATGGATAACATGTTTAACTTACTAGAAATATTCTCAGAAAAAGCAAAAGCAGTTTTACAAAATGCAGCATCAATTGCTGTAGAGTTTAGAAGGAAGTATATCGATACTGAACATATACTCTTAGCTTTACTTCAAGATGAATTAATTCAAAAGATATTTGAAAAACTTAATATGGATGTAGAAGAGGTCAGAACAAATATGACCTCCATGATGACAGCAGGAAATTTTAGTGAAGGAAGAATAGATCTAGCACCTCGTGCAAAACAAGTTCTTGAAATAACCTTCCAAGAATCTAGAAGTATGAATCATACATACATAGGACCTGAGCATATTCTTTTAGGACTGCTCTCTGAAGGAGAAGGACTTGCAGCTCAAGTTCTTAAATCTATGGGACTCACTTATGAGAAACTTCATAAGGTTGTAACAGAAGTTGTAGGAGAAGGTGATGCTAATAAAAAAGATGCCAGTAAAACTCCAACACTAGATAAGTTTGCAAAAGATCTAACTGCGTATGCAGCTTCTGGAAAGATAGATCCAGTTATTGGTCGTAAGAATGAAGTTACAAGAGTTATTCAAATTTTATCTCGTAGAAAAAAGAACAATCCAGTTTTAATTGGAGATCCTGGTGTTGGTAAGACTGCAATAGCTGAGGGTCTTGCGCTAAAGATCGCATCAGAAAATGTTCCAGAGATTCTTCTTAACAAAAGAGTTATGGCATTGGACTTAGGTCTTTTAATGGCAGGTGCTAAATTCAGAGGAGAGTTCGAAGAAAGAGCAATGAAAATACTTTCTGAAATACAAAAGAGTAATGGAGAGGTTATTCTATTCATAGATGAACTTCACACAATTGTAGGAACAGGTAACCAAGAGGGAGGACTAGATTTATCTAATATACTTAAACCACCACTTGCTAGAGGAGAACTTCAAGTAATTGGTGCAACTACGTTAAATGAATATCAGAAATATATTGAAAAAGATGCAGCACTTGAAAGACGTTTTCAACCAATCATCGTAAAAGAACCAAGTGTTAGTGAAACTATAGATATTCTAAGGGGGATAGTAGATAAATATGAATCTCATCATAGAATAAAGATTAGTGATGAAGCACTTGTAGCGGCTAGCGAACTTAGTGAAAGATATATTACAGATAGATTCCTTCCGGATAAAGCAATCGATGTAATAGATGAAGGTGCATCCAAGTTGAGACTTGAAGCATTCAGTAAGCCTGATGATATTCGTGCATTGGAATCTGAAATTAAAAAACTTGAACAGGAAAGAGAAAGCTTAACTAGAACAAAGAAATATGAGGAAGCAGCAACACTTAAGATATCTATAGACAAGAAGACAGAATCACTTAAACCATTAATAGACAAATGGAATCAAAGTAGAGGAACTGGAACTCCAGTTCTAACTGTAGATGATGTTGCAACAATAATCTCACAAATTACAAGTGTTCCCGTAACTGAACTTAAATCAGAAGAAAGAAAAAAACTTCTTAAACTAGAAAGTGAAATACATAAAACATTAGTAGGACAAAGCGAGGCAGTTAAAGCTGTAGCTGAAGCAGTAAGAAGGGCAAGAGCAGGTCTTAAGAACCCTAATAGACCAATCGCTTCGTTCCTATTCTTAGGACCAACAGGTGTAGGTAAAACAGAACTTGCCAAAACATTATCTAAGATATTGTTTGGATCAGAAAACGCAATTGTGAGAATAGATATGAGTGAATACTCAGAAAAGTTTAATGTATCTAAACTTATTGGTTCTCCTCCAGGTTATGTAGGATTTGACGATGGTGGTCAACTAACTGAGAAGATAAGAAGACAACCATATTCTATTATTCTTTTAGATGAGATTGAAAAAGCCCATCCAGAAGTATTTAATTCTCTTCTTCAAATACTTGAAGATGGAAGACTTACAGATGGAAAAGGAAGAGTGGTAGATTTCAAGAATACAATTGTAATAGCTACATCTAATATTGGTGCAGACATTATTCAAGACTTCACAAGAGAAGGTAAAATTGGAAACACTTTAGGTTTTGATTTTAAAGTTGACTCAACTATAAATGAAAATAACAAAAAGAAGGGTGGGTTTGATGATGAGGAAAAGATTGTTGCACCAAAAGAAAAAAGAACTGGTTGGGGAAAAGTAAAAGATGAAGTAATGATTGAACTTAATAAATTCTTTAAACCAGAGTTCCTTAACAGAATAGATGAGATTATTATCTTTGAATCTCTAACCAAAGCAGAAATAAAAGATATTGTTAAACTTGAACTTGAGAAAGTTAAAGGAGAGATAAAAGCACAAAAGATTAATGTTGAATTTGATAAATCTATAGTAGATATGGTTTTGGAAAAAGGATTCAGCGATCTTTACGGAGCAAGAGAAATAAGAAGAGTAATACAAAAGAATATAGAGAATAACTTATCTTCAATGCTACTTGGATCCGAACTTAATGAAGAAAGTGAATATCTTCTTAAGTGGGAAAAGGGAAAGTTGGTTGCAAAAGAATTAATTAGTCAGAAGGCTTAAGAAATACAAACCGTTACATTTTGTAACGACTCCAATTTCTAAACTTATTTTCTCGTAATTCTATACAATCTGTCAGGTATGATTTTCCATCTGAGTCTACCATTTCCCAGTTTTTTCGTCATAAACCCTTCTTATTTTGGAATCACAAAATATCACAAAGGATTTATCTTCTTTCATGATATACAGGATAAGAAATAAGTATATATTGTAAATATATTTGCGAAGATTATTACAAAGAGGGGATTATACGGATATTAAAAAAAGATGAAAAAAGCATTAGTCGTTATACTCTAGATCATCAGATCCACCAAGATTGTTTGTCTTTCCTCCTTCTGTGCATCCAAAAAGCTCATATACTTGAGGATTGGGATTTAAATCTTGTCTTATTGTTGCATAAATAATATTCCAATTATCTGCAGAAGGAGTATTAAATGGATCATTACAATCATAAGTATCATAATTTCCTACGAGGATTAATGGTGTCATAGATTGAATTGGAATTGTTGCAAAGGTAGAAGAAGGATCAGGTTGAAAACCTACATTAATTTCAAGATTATTTCCATTAACTCTAAGTTCTGCATTGTTATTACTTCCACTTACAGGATATCTTCTATACTTTGTATAGAATGCCTCAAGTTGTCCTTGTATATTCTTAAGATCCTGCATTCGTTGAGTCTCCCTCTGATTCTTCTGAAGCGCTTGAATTCCAAATACAGCAAGAGATAGAAGCACACCAATTACGGCCATAACTACTAGAAGTTCTACAATTGTAAAAGACTTATTATTTCTCATATGAGATTCAAAATAATTAACAGTATAATGCTAGTAAGGATTAACAATAAAAGCAATATGCATTAATTTGCACTTTTCTTTTTTGCATAAAGTTCTTCAAACAGTTGCTTATTTTCTTCTGCATCTTTACTTCCATGTTTTAAGAAATCTGGGGTAAGAAAATCGTTAATTAAAAAATATATATCTTCATTTGGATAAAACTGGACAATCTTAGAGATAATGAGTGAGCATAACTCTGGTTTAGTAGAATAATCATTACCCCATACTTGTAAAAGATAAAGATCCTGAATTTTACAATAAGCCGGTAAGACTCTAAAAAGAGCATCAACATATTCCTCTCCTAAGTTAACAGCTTCATGCAATAGACTATATAGTTGCATTTCGTCACTTATATATTTAGAAGCAGAACTAATATTATAACGTTTATTTGCAATTGCCCAATTTGCAAATTCAGATTTTCTGTCTAGAAGGAACCTGTATCCAGTTTCAAATTTCTCTGGAGTCAGTATAGGGAAAGATGGACCAAGAGATAAAATACAAGAATATATATTAGGACAAGACTTTTTATCATAAGGATTGAACGCTTCTTCAAGAACTGATCCAGTCCAATGGAATATGGAGAAGAGAACAGACATTGACGCGACAAGTTTTCTAGGATCATTATCAATAATAGATTCCATTGTACTTAGTACATGAGGTGCAATTGCATCGTCAGGATTTTCTTCCACTACCTTTTGCATAAGTGGCAACCAACTTTCTGGTGAAATGCTTCTTTCATTAATAAGCTTTACTGCACTTTTGTACAACTTACTGTCTTCTTTCCCTGAATAAAGCGCCATCATATGTTCTCGGATTGCATATATACCTATCGCGGTTGAGATTTTCATTGAATAATACTTAAACAAGTTCTCATTGTCTTCTTCTCCAGTCTGATCAAACAAATCACCAGACACCATTCTTTCCATATATCCAGAATTTACAAAAGACCGATCCAGTACTGACGCATCTTTTCTATTAAAAAGAATTATAAATTTATCAAAATCTTTTCCAGCCATTGCATACGCTGCGTAATACTCTCTGAACTCCTCATGTTCAAATTCGTCGTAGGTCATTGATGAATATCGAATTTCAAAATGGTTTCCCAGTTCAAATAAGTTCTGATAAAACAATTTTGTAAAACTTTTAGATCCTTCCACACTGACTTCCGGCATGAGAATTGGGTAATAGGTTAGTGTGGATACATAGTAACACGATGTACTATATTTGTAAATCAGTTAGAAAGTGGGATTTCCATAACATTATTGTGATCAGTACCATATCTCTTAACACTAATGACCATATTCCAATCTTTTGGATCAGAAAGAATATCATAAATCATAATGTCTGACTTTTTGAAGTAATCGTCAAAACTTAATTTCAGTATGTCGCTTAACCAATATTTATCACTTGCCCACATCTTGTCATATGGGATCTTATCTAAATCAAACCACTCAGGTTTAATCTCTTCGCTTTCAGAAGGACTTCCTAGCCAAGATTTTACAAAAAATACATGAGTGGTAACATCTGGATTAGTTTTATCTTGGGAATAAAAATTTACAATAGCTTTCTTACTAAACTCTCGAAGTGTAATTGAAAATTCCTCCATTGCTTCTCTTACTAAACCACTTTCTACTGTCTCATCTTTAATCTTATCTCCAACTTTACCACCAAATCCATTATAGAAACCTTTTGAAAAACCTTCCTTTTTAATTTCACCTAAACACAATTGGTATTTTCCATCTACCTCTTTGAAGGTATATCCAAGACTAGTGATCTTTGTCACTTATATTTTCCTAATAATTACAACAGGAGTCATTTCATCATCTTGTCCCATTGGATTGTCTAATAGAATATCTCTTACTTCAGCCTTTGTATAACCAACTCGTTTACTTAGTCCTAATACTTCTACATTAATATTGTTACCATCAATAATTACAGATGGTATTCCAAATTTATCTTCAATAGTCTGGCAAAATTCAGAAGGTTTATCTGGTCCTAGCATTGCAAATTCATTAAATGGTGCCATTGCATGGGGATTGAATCCATCTATCTCAGATATTCTATGTCCTGCAATTCTGTAGAAATCTCCATGTCTACCAAATAATCTAGTTATGGATCCTCCTATCATGGCGAAGAATACTCTCCACCAACCAGCTTGCATAATTGCAACTTGCATCTTTGCTGGATGTGAATAACCAATATCAAATTCATATTTCTTTACGCCCTTAACTACAAGCTTAGCAAGAAGGCCTGGATGAACTGCTGACATATGAACAACTCTTCCTTGTGTTATAGTTATGACTTTTTCAGATATGGCTATAAAGTCACCCTTTTTATATAAAGGAACTACATACTTTTCAACAATTGGAAGAAAATCTTCTTTAATATGTATTAGATGAGTTTTAACAGGAACTCTTTCAAACTTACCCTCTGAAACTTCTCTTATCTTTTCCATGTAGTAAACATAATATATATAGTATGTAATATTTCATCTGGAATATATTCCAGTGAATTTATTAATCAAGATAATTTCTCATCCAAAGCTCAGTAACTAATATTCTCCAAAATATTAATCCATCTCCTTGAATTGCATCAGGATTAATTATCCATTTTTTAAACATAGAGACAACAGCATTAGTGTCATATATTCCTCTGGATTTAAATAGGTCAGATTCAAAGATAGAAAGAATAATGTCTCCCTTATCTCTCATCCAACCTTGTTCTGGATTGGTAAAGCCAATCTTACTTCGTCTCAACCTGTTTAGTTCAGGCATATGTCCCTTCATTGCATTTCTGTATACATATCTTGTCCAACCATTTTTAATCTTCTGGTCTATTGGAAGATTAAATATATATTCAACTAAATCGCTATCTAGAAATGGAACTCTAGATTCAATTGAAAACGCCATTGAATTCTTATCCTCATAACGAAGAAGGTTAGGAGTAGAGTACTGTGTAACATCATTAAATAGTCTTTCATTTAAATTATCTGAAGATTTGTAATTGTATTTATACTTCTTCTTCTCTTCTAAGAGAAAATCTTTCATCGACAATAGGTTAGATTTTGAGGAGAGCTTAGATGAAACTAATTCTCCTAAATACTTTCCATATATTCCGAAAGACTTAACAAGTTCCCTTGCAAGTGGAATGTATTCTCCTTGGTTAATTGCAGAAGTAGCATACGACTTAAAGTATGGAAGATATCCAGCTAAAAGTTCATCTCCACCATTTCCTGAAAGCATTACTTTTACAAATTCAGAAGCTTTTCTATACACAGAGTAATATGCATATGGAGCTGAAGATATGGTTGGTTCTTCTTGAGTAATTATCCATTCATTTATTTCTTCCCAAAACTTATCTACACTTGGATATGCATATTCAGGAGTACTCTCTACATATCTTTCCACTTCATTAATATATTTACTTTCATCTATACTTTTCCCTGGATAAAGAGCAGAGAAGGTAAATAACTTTCCTGATGTATGAAGATCCGATCCTTCAAGCATGAGTTCTCTCATTACAGATACAACTCCGCTAGAATCTAATCCACCAGAAAGAGAAACTCCAACTGGAACATCTGAAATAATGTGTCTTTTAATAGTGGATTTGTATAAATCGTAGAACTCTTTTGCATATTCATCATCGGTCTTTTCAGATTTGAAATTAGGATTAAATGTAGGATTCCAATATTTCTTAATCCCTTCTATACCATTTTCACCAACAATCATGTAATGACCAGGTTGGAGTCTTTTAATTCCTTTAAAGAACGTCTGCTCAGTTGAGTCATGAACTCTAAACATAAGAAACTTCATTAAAGTTTCTTCATCATATTCTCTATGAATTAGATTGGTTACAAGCAGTGCTTTAATTTCAGATCCAAATACAAACTTTCCATTCTCATTGTAGTAGTAGAGTGGTTTAATTCCGAGTCGATCTCTTGCAATAAAGAGTTTTTGGATTCGAGAATCCCATATTGCAAATGCAAACATTCCTTTGATCTTATTTAACACATATACTCCCCATTCTTCATATCCATGAAGTATAGTCTCGGTATCACTATGATCAGTTGAGAATTCATATCCAAGTGTTTGAAGTTCTTTCCAGACTTCTTGATAGTTATATATCTCTCCATTAAAAACTATACATACACTCTTATCCTTGTTATATATAGGTTGCCATCCACCATTTGGATCTATAATTGCAAGTCTTCTCATTCCAATACTAAAGAAGTTATTAACTTCCATTCCCTCACCATCTGGACCACGATGCTCAATAGTACCTAGCATTGAATGTAACATTTTTTCGTTTTTACCACTAAATCCTACAATTCCACACATAATTTCTTAACTTACAAAGTAATAATTAGAAACACTTGTGAACATCTTATGAATATTAACATTTTCACAACTAGATTTCTCCTTATCTTAAAGCGAGAAAAAAATAGGATTTTTCCCAACACTTATTGATAGCCCTACCACATAAGAGTACAATCTCTTTACTATTTTTTACTCAATAATAATGGCAGGAGATACTGAAAGTTCAAGAGCAATTCAAGAAAAATATGAAGGAAAAACATCTGGAATTAGAATTGTCACATTAGCTTTAACTGGTGAGGTAGCATTTGGCCGCTATACTGACAGTATGTATCCGGCAACAATTAATGATCATATAGTAAGAGTTATGCCTTCAAGAGAAATCGTTAAAGATTTACCTGATAAGTGTGCAATAAAAAATGGAATGCCTAGAGATGAATTAAGAGCACTTTACGGAACCACAGCAGTATTGAGTGATAAAGGGAAAATAGAGTTAAGAGATTTAATCTTGACTAGCAAATGTATAAATCAGTGCATCGCAGAAGTTGCAATAGGATGTGAGCAATTCGGGAACGCAGTAGATTATATGAGACCAGAAGGCGACACTGCATTTAAAGACATGATTGAATATTTATCCGAAGAAACGAAATAAGCTTGAATGCTTTGCAGAATAGAAATAGAGAATCGGCCACTAGCAATTAATTCCCAAGTGTATAAATTCTTCCAATATATTTATGCTAATATATTTTATGAAGTGTGCATGAATAAAAAATTGGGGTATTTTCTTTTGTGATTGTCGCATTTGTAATTCTATTAATCTTCCCTCAAAGTGTTAAAGCAGAAACTGTTAATCCTCATCCAATAACATTCTATAAAGATATTGTTGAAATGATTGAAAAGAAAACTACTCCTGAGATTAAATCCGGAAGCAAAACTGTAGATATCTTTACGTACAGTGAGCCACTTATAATTGGTTCTATTGGTTACTTTGTTAAATCAATAGTATTAGCTACAGATAGTAACTTCACTCAGAATGTAGCAACAACCGCATACTTCCAAGGTACATATACTTTTCCAGCTGAAGGAAAATATACTCTATACGTAAAAGGAATATTAGATAGTTACTCTCCAGGATATACTGGCACAGATATGGTTATCGTTGGTTCACAGAGTTTTACTATAGACTTAAGTGGTCCAGTAAGTACTGTTACAATTCCAGCTTGGATAAGTAAAAGTAGTTACATAGTAAACTTAGGAGGAAGTATCACAGATCAATATACCACCGTTAAATCTTTTGGATGTACTGATAAGCTTTCTGATGTAGAATCTTATGCGAAATTTCCATACGAATCGCCAAGTGATTTTAAAATTAATCTAACAGATAAACAATATAATTCCACAGATGTAAATACAATATACTGTATGGGATATGATGAAATGGGAAATAAGAGCAATATGAGTACTCTGACATTTAGAATGGACACTATTGCTCCAGAAATCGACAAAGTAACATACGCAATTGATCCAACAAATCCAAATATTATTAAATGGAAAATAGATAGCGTTACGGAAAAAGAAACTGGAGTCAAAGAAATCCAGATAGCTCAAAATTGGGAATTCGTAGATAATGTTAGGAAATATGACAGTTCTTATGTCAATAAATACATTGAAACTAATCTAGGAGATATAGGAATATTATACATTCGTGTAATAGATAACTCCGGAAACATTAGTCAGATGGTAGGAGTTCCAGATACATTTGAAGATGATGGCTGTTGTTTAGGATATGATCCAAATAGTTCAGAAAGTTCTATTACTAGTTCAAGTAGGACTTCAAGTACAAGCACTACTATTTCATCTGGATCATTATCTTCATCAGAAAGTTCCGCACCTACTGTTGCAAAAGGGAAAGTCGAAAAAGTAAATTTCAACGCAACTGAAACAACAGTAAAGCCACAAAACAATTCATGGATATTAATAATAGTAGGATTAATAGGAGCTACTGCTATTACAATCAAGGCAATACTTCTCTACAGATTGTATAAGGCAAAAAAGTTAGGAAGTAAGAAAGTTATACCCACCGTTAATCCAGTTGTTCAGGAAAAAAAGTTAACGAGATAACAGTAAAATAAAATAGTGAACATCCAGCTTTCATTAATTTTGTCTTGATATAAAGCTGATTATATTTCCTGCTAAAGAAAATAACAATTGATGAGTAATTGGAGTAAGTTGAATTCCATATCGATTTTCCCTTACGTTTCGAAGTAACCCATGTATTCCTTCTAAACGTGCATTACATAAAAACATAGAATCAGAGACTATAGTTGGGAGTGGGGACATATTTGAACTTTCAAAATCTAATTCACTTGGAATACAACTGCTTCCATTCACTCCAACAAGATGTATATGAGTTTGTGTTCCATTTCGGGAGAGTTGCGTTTCTAAACTTCCTATATACCCTCCAAACACAGACTCCAGTCCTATTCTAAGCCTAACAGCCTCAATAGCTTCCACTATTGCTTTATTATCTACCCTACGGTTATATTCTCCTCCTGGAAGACCATAAAGACCTCTGTGTCTTCCTTCACTGGGATTATTACCCAGTAAGACTAATTCATTATTATAAACAGGCAAAAGTACGACACGATGTAGATCTTCCATAGAGATTAAGAAAAAATAAATATTTTATTTCAATGTATTAACATATGAATTGAATTCTTTCAAATATATTTGAGATGTATAATATATATTATGGAAGAGATAGAACTAAAGCTCAAAGATTTTGATATTAAAAAAGATAACTTCAGAAGAAGCAGGGGAGGTAATACTCAGATATTAGATATACACTGTGCTAAATGTAACGAAAGGGTCCTTATTTACCAAAAAGATGGAATAGGTTCATTACAAAGAACTTACTTAGATAGAATCATATGGCCTGAAAACTTTAAAGATTCCTGTCCCCCAAATCTTGAATGTCCCAAATGCAAAACATTAATAGGTGTTTACTTGATTTACAAGCCTGAGAAAAGAGAAGCATACAAACTAATTAGGGGAGCATTTAGAAAAGGTAAGCTAAAGTAGGGATAAGGGTTTACATAAGTTGAGTTCTTGAGGTATACTCTTTCTGTTCGGCGAAATTTTAGAGTTAAAAAATTAATTTATGGAGTTTTCATTATCTGCAGAAAAAATATTTACAGTATTAGGTTACCCAGTTACCAATTCGCTATTCACCACTATTATATTAGTATCTATTTTATGTGTTCTAGCAGTAATAGTTGGGAAAACTATTAGTTACTCTAAGCCTTCTAAGTTTCAGTTATTCCTTGAATATGTAATAGGATCTCTCAGAGAGACCTCTATTAATAGTATGGGAATTAAGCCTTCTAAGATGATATTCCCTCTAACACTTACATTTTTCTTTTTAGTAATACTTTCTAATTGGTCAGGACTATTGCCAATAACAGGACCATTAGGGGTAATTGAAGAAAAACCTGTTGTTGTTTCAACTACAAAGAAAACTAATACAGAAACTACTGTTGCAGCTGAAAGTACTCATGAGGTTAAACCAGTAGTAGAATCTCCTTCTAGCATACTAGAGTGTTTAGGAACTCCATGTGCATTAAACTTCGAAACAATGAAATTAGAAAAGATTGGAGAGAGTAGAACGTTAGTTCCTGTATTTAGACCTATGACATCCGACTTAAATGGAACAATAGCATTTGCTTTACTATCTCTATTCGTAACTAACTACTTTGGATTTAAGATAAATGGAAAGAAATACTTAAAGAAATATTTGAACTTATCTTTCCCACTTAATGCTAATAGCATAATTAATTTCTTTGTTGGCATCTTAGAGACTATACTAGAAGCAGCAAAGATATTATCTTTTAGCTTCAGGATGTTTGGTAATGTATTTGCAGGAGAAGTACTCCTTATGGTTATGTTTAATCTTGCAAAGGGAGTTGTTTCAATTCCTTTCTTAATATTAGAGTTATTTGTTGGATTCGTACAAGCTTATGTATTCTTTGTCTTAACGACAAGTTTTACAGGTCTTGCAGTCGAAGAACAACATCATTAAAGTTTTATTTATATTTTTTAACATATTTACATGGATAACGAAGCAATAAAATTCTTGGCAAAAGGTATTGCCGTTGCATTTGCAAGCTTAGGACCTGCACTAGCACTTGGTATGACTGGTTCAAAAGCAATGGAAGCAATTGGTAGAAACCCAGATGCTGATGCAAAAATTAGAGGTGCTATGATTTTGCCTTTAGCATTTGCAGAAGGTATTGCAATCATTTCCCTAGTTGTATCTATAATTATCTAATAACAAAACAAAAATGGACGCATTTGGAATAAATCCAATTACGATAATAATCTATATCATATTAATTGCTGTACTTTACGTCATTCTAGATAAGTTTCTTCTATCTGGTGTCATTAAGAACATGGACAAAAGAAGAGAAGAAATAGAGAAGAATGCTAAGACTTCAAAAGAACTTGAGGAAAGGATGATTAAACTTGAGGAAGAAATTAAACTTAAGTTTGATGAAACTAAGTCTCAAACTGATGAAATCTTAGAGAAAGCTAAGAAATCTGGACTTACTGAGAGAGAAAAGATTATCTTAAACGCTAACTCTGAATCTAAACAGATAGTAGATGGTGCTATGAAGAGACTTGAACAAGAAAGAGCAGATCTTGAGGCAAATATGAAGAATGAAATTGAAAAATCTGTAAAGGTTGCAGTAGAAAAGCTTTGGGATGAAAAAGTTGAGAAACTAGATTCAAAAATCATAGATAAAGCAATTTCTAGAATAGAGTAATAGTTAAGTATATAAATATATGGCAAACGATAAATACAAAACCTTAGCAAAGGATGTTTATCTTGATCTAAAGAGATTTAAAAAGGCTGGATTTGAAGATTCCGGTTTAATTCTTTTTAGCATCATTAAGAACATTCAAGGATCAGATATAGATAAGGTATTTGAAGAATACAAAAAGATATTAACAAAAGAAAACTTAATCATTGAAGTTCTATCTGCAACTAAACTAGATTCTAAACAAGTTGAAAAACTTGAATCTGTCGTAACTAAAAAGATAACCACAGCTAGCCTCATATTCAACTATGCAATAGATGCAAAAGTTAAAGGTGGAATTGTAATTAGAAATAACGATGACCTCATAGATATGAGTATGGCAACAGATATTGCTAATTTAAAGATAAATTCTTAGAGATAAAATATGTTTACTAACACAGGAAGAGTATTAGAAGTTAAAGATGGTATTGCCTTTGTAGATGGTCTATCTAAAGTAGGTTTTAATGAATTAGTTAAATTCACTAAAACTTCAGATAGAGCTGACATCATGGGCTTAGCACTTAATCTTGAGAAAGAAAGAATTGGAGTTATTATACTTGGTGACTATAAACAAATCTCTGAAGGAGATCTTGTAGAAACAACAGGTAAGCTTCTATCTATTCCAGTAAGTGAAGCATATTTAGGAAGAGTAATTAATGCTTTAGGGGAGCCAATAGATGGTAGCCCTATTAATCATACAAACCCTGAACTTATGCCTCTTGAGCCTAAGTCTCCAGGTGTTATTGAAAGAAAGGATGTTAAGAGACCTCTTCAAACTGGAATTAAGTCTATCGATGCTATGACCAATATTGGTAAAGGTCAAAGACAGTTAATTATTGGAGATAGACAAACAGGTAAAACTGCAATTGCAATAGATACTATTATTAACCAGAAAGGAAATGATGTAATTTGTGTGTATGTATCAATTGGACAAAAAGCATCAAAGGTATCTCAAATCGTAGGGAAACTTAAGACATACGGAGCTCTAGATTACACAATAGTAGTAACAGCTAATGCATCAGATGGTGCAAGTATGCAGTACTTAGTACCATTTTCAGCAACATCAATTGCTGAATACTTTATGAACAAGAAGAAAGATGTCCTAATAATCTACGACGATTTAACCAAACATGCATTTTCATATAGACAAATTTCATTACTTTTAAGAAGACCACCAGGTAGAGAAGCATATCCAGGAGATATCTTCTACCTACATAGTAGACTTTTAGAAAGATCTGCACAGTTATCTGACGATCTAGGTGGAGGATCTATTACAGCACTTCCAATAATTGAAACACTAGCAGGTGACTTATCTGCATATATCCCAACTAATGTTATCTCTATCACAGATGGACAAATCTTCTTGGATACAGATATCTTTAACTCAGGTACAAGACCTGCTGTTAATGTTGGATTATCTGTTTCAAGAGTTGGAGGTTCTGCTCAAATGAAAGCAATGAAACAAGTTGCTGGAAAATTAAGACTTGAATTAGCACAGTATAGAGAACTTGCAACATTTGCTCAATTTGGATCAGACTTGGATAAAGATACTAAACTTAAGCTAGATAGAGGTGCAAGAACATCAGAAGTTCTAAAGCAGAAACAATACGAACCACTAAGAGTAGAAGAAGAAGTTTGTGTTCTTTATGCAGCAATTAATGGATATCTAGATAAGGTAGAAGTTGCTAAGGTTGGAGAATGGGAAGAGAAGTATCTTATCAATTTAAGAAACAACTACAAAGACTTAATCAAAGAGATCTCTGTTAAAAAAACACTAGATAAAGAACTTGAGGAAAAAATTCAGGCAAGTATTACAGAATCATTGTAAGAACTAATGGCTAATCTTAGACAAATTAAAACCCAAATAAAGTCTATAAAATCGACGGCTAAGGTTACTAAAGCACTTCAGATGGTTGCTGCTACAAAGGTTAAAAATACACAAGCTAGAGCTGAACAATTTAAGTATTATGCAGATGGCATTCAAAATATTATCCATAACTTAGGAGATTTATCTAAGTTAGGAGAAGTTGAATTAGCAAGAGAATCCAAAGAAGTAAAAAGAATTACTATTTTACTAATAGCAACTTCTCGTGGTTTTACTGGATCTTTAAATTCAAACTTAACACTTGAACTTAATAGAACAATTAAAACACTTAAAGCAAAATATGGAGAGAGTGTAGAGTTCCAAGGAGTAAGTATATATAAGTATGGACTAAAGATATTTAATAAAATGGGCATTCCTGTTCTTGCACACTTTGGTGAACTAGGTGAAAAGGCAACTACATATGACCTCATACCAGTATTTGAAATAATTGAAAAGTCATTTTTAAGTAACGAGTCAGATGAGGTGTATGTCCTATTTCCAAAGTTTGTTAATGCATTAGTACAAAAACCAACATTAGAAAGACTATTACCAATTAGTATTTCATCACTTAATGAGAAAAAAGAATTAAAAGAAGGAGAAGTTTCTGAGAGTCAGGAAGAGAACAAGTCAGCAGAAATAATATTTGAACCAAGTAAGGGAGAGATACTAGGAAACTTAATAAGAGAGTATTTTCAGTCCATGATATTCAACTCTCTTTTACAAACCATAGCATCTGAATTCTCAGCAAGATTTGTAGCAATGAAAAGTGCTACAGATAATGCCAATAAATTAGTTAAAAACCTATCACTTAAGTACAATAGGATCAGGCAAGAAAAGATTACAAAAGAAATGCTTGATGTTGTTGGAGGAAGTGTTGTTTAAGAATTTAATAATTAATATTACATAAATGCAAACAGGAAAAATCGAACAAATATTAGGAGTTGTTGTAGATGTAAAGTTTACAGAACAAGAACTTCCTGAAATATATTCTACTATTGAAATAGAGAGAAAAAACAAGACTAAGCTTACTCTTGAAGTTCAACAGCATATAGGTCGAGATACGGTTAGAACTCTAGCTATGGGACCAACAGATGGTATTTCTAGAGGAACAGATGCTATCTCAACAGGAAAGAATATTGAAGTACCAGTTGGTGAAAAAGTATTAGGAAGAATATTTAATGTTCTAGGAGATTCAATAGATAACAAAGAAGAATTAAAGGATGATAAATCTAACGAACTATGGTCAATTCATAGAGACGCTCCAAAGTTTACAGAACAATCTAACAAGGTTGTACTACTTGAAACAGGTATTAAAGTTATTGACCTTATTTGTCCTTTTGTTAAAGGAGGAAAGATTGGTGCATTTGGAGGAGCAGGTGTAGGAAAGACTGTTGTTATTCAAGAACTTATATACAACTTAGCAACTGAGCATTCAGGTTACTCTGTATTTACAGGAGTAGGAGAGAGAACTAGAGAAGGAACAGCTCTTTACAAAGAAATGCAAGATAGTGGAGTTATAGATAAAACTGCTATGGTATTCGGACAAATGAACGAAACACCTGGTGTTAGATTCAGAGTTCCACTTACAGGTCTTACAATGGCTGAATACTTTAGAGATAAAGAGAATAAGGATGTTTTATTATTCATAGATAATATCTTTAGATTCACACAAGCAGGTTCAGAAGTGTCTGCACTACTTGGTAGACTTCCATCTGCTGTAGGATACCAACCAACTCTTGCAGATGAAATGGGATATCTACAAGAAAGAATTACTTCAACATCTAGAGGATCTGTTACATCACTACAAGCTGTATATGTTCCTGCAGATGACTATACTGATCCAGCTCCAGCAAATACATTTGCTCATCTAGACTCAACTATTGTTCTTGAAAGGTCCCTTGCGGAGCAAGGACTATATCCTGCAGTTGATCCACTAGCATCTTTCTCTACTGCATTATCTCCAGATATTGTTGGAGAAGACCACTATAGAGTTGCAAAAGCTGTACAAAAAACACTTCAAAGATACAAGGATCTTCAAGATATTATCGCTATCCTTGGAGTAGAAGAGTTAGCTGAAGAAGATAAATTAATTGTTTCAAGAGCTAGAAAGATCCAAAGATTCTTAACTCAACCTTTCCATGTAGCAGAACAGTTTACTGGTCAAAAGGGAGTATATGTTAAGACAAGTGAAACAATTAAAGGATTCGAAAGAATCTTAAGTGGAGAAACAGACTCTATACCAGAATCTGACTTCTATATGAAAGGATCTATTGAAGAAGTTATAAATACATCTAAAGCAAAAGAAGAAAAATAAAGATATGTTAGTAAATATATTGTCATCATCAAAACAAGTCTTAAAGATAGACGATGCAAAAGGTTTAGTAGTTCCTACATCATCTGGACAAATTGGTATTTATCCAGGACATGCTGGACTTGTTAGTACACTAGATATTGGAGAACTTGTTGTTAAAACAAAAGAAAATGGAGATAAAAAAATAGCAGTTTCAGGTGGATTCATATCAGTTAAAAACGACAAAGTAGAAATCCTTTGTGACGATGCAGTTATGGGAGATGAAATAGTACTAGCAGAGATTGAAAAAGCAGAGAAGAAAGCATCTGAGAAGATGGCAAGTAAACTACCAGAGAAAGAATTAATAGAGCTTGAAAAACAACTAAAGTACGAAAAATTCAAAAGAAAACTTCTAGAAGTGTAAATAATATCCCTCTAACTCTCATCTAATATTCAATTTAATACAATCATTCATAACAGTATTTTTTATTTTATTCTTATGAATAAAGGAAATTCAATAATTCTCTTCAGTGGAAAAAAAGTCAGAAGACACTGGGATAAGGAAAAGGAACTCTGGCATTTCTCTGTTATTGATATAGTTGAAGTACTAACAGAAACCGATCGTCCTAGAAAATATTGGAATGATTTAAAAATAAAGTTAGAAAAGGAAGGAAGTGAGTTGTCCGATAAAATCGGACAACTGAAATTGATTGCATCTGATGGAAAGAAATACCTTACAGATGTTGCAGATACAGAAACTATATTTAGACTTATTCAATCTATTCCATCTCCAAAAGCAGAACCATTTAAGTTATGGCTAGCAGAAGTTGGCTACCAAAGAATCGAAGAAACTGAGGATCCCGAGCTTTCAATTAACCGAGCGATTAGAACATATCTAAACAAAGGATATTCAAAAGAATGGATTAGCCAGAGAATAAAAAGTATAGAGATAAGAAAAGAGTTAACAGATGAGTGGAGTGAAAGAGGAATGAAAGAAGAAAGAGACTTTGCAATGCTTACAAACATATTAACGGAGACTTGGTCAGGTGTGAGTATTAGGGAGTACAAAGAACTAAAGGGTTTAAAGAAAGAAAGCTTGAGAGATAATATGACAAACATAGAGTATGCATTAAATACCTTAGCTGAAGCATCTACTACTGAAATATCTAAAGTAAAGAAACCAGAAGGAGTTGAGCATAATATATCCATAGTAAAAGAAGCTGGAAGTATATCCAAAGAAGCAAGGGAAAAGATAGAGAAGAGTATAGAAACAAGTGTAATTACTAAACAAAACATAAAAACAATTAGCCTAAAGGGAAAAGAATCTCCAAAAGAGGAAAGTAAAGATTAATTTTAATGAATTAGTGTATAATTATTCATAAGAATATGCGCCCGTAGCTCAACTGGATAGAGCATTTGTCTTCGAAACAAAGGGTTGGGGGTTCAAATCCCTCCGGGCGCGCCAAATAAATAAATGATTTCCCCAGATTAGATTCCAATTGGTGGAATTATTCCAGAAGCAGTAAGTGCAGCAATTAGTTGCATAATTGCAAAGAAGATAATAAGAAATCCAGATACTTTAAAGAAATAGCCGGCAAATTTACTCTTTGAAAACTTAACACTTACAAAGCTTATTACTCCAAGCACAGGTAACGTTCCAAGAGCAAATACAAGCATTGTAGTAGCTCCAGAGATGAAACTACCTGAAACTAATGCTGCTAACTGTCTATTTTGTGTAAATCCACAAGGAAGGAAAAATGTTAAAACTCCAAGAATAACTGGAGCAATGAAGTTCGTTCCTTCTGAGAATTTAATTACACCTTTCCCAAAAGATTTTGGAAGATGTGGTTGTAATTTCTTTGTAAATGAAAATATCCTAAGAAGATCTAATCCCATTATTATCATAATAAAGGCAAGAAGAATGTTTAAGATTAAACTTGCTGCTATGGAAAGCTTAAATATACTTCCTGCATAACCAATAACTCCACCAAGTAGAAAGAATCCAACAATTCTGGCCACATGGAAAAGAACAATTGGTAATACTTTCTTTCCTTCTGAAAACTTAGTAGATAGTGTAAGTACAAGCCCTCCCACAGTTGCCATACAAGTAGATAAAGAGGCAATTACACCTAGGAAGAAATCAAAAGCAAAAGCTGATGAATCTAAATTGATATTTTCTACTATTCCTGATCTAGTAAGAAGAAGAAAAACAAGAAATATTGGAAGAGCAATAAGTAGGGGAATGATTAATTTCTTTTTACTTTCAGTTTCACTCTCAATTTCCTCATCTTGACTCTTAATTCTATAACCGTTCTCTTTAACTAGATTATCGAACTCTTTTGCAAGTTCTTTATCTGACATTTTACTGTTTGTTTCTACAATCAACTTATTATCTTGAAGTCTTGCATCTGCAAAAGATACGTCACCTCTTCTAGATAATTGTTTTTCAATTAGTAATTCACATGCACTACAATGCATACCTTCCACTTGAAATTCACATTTTCTAGTACCTTCTAAGTTTTTCTTCTTATCTTTCATAATATGTATAAAGTAGTTCCTTTGTATTATTTAATTATAACAGGATATTTTCCCGACTCTTCTTCAGTTGATTGTTAGATACATGAAGTATACATTAAACTTTTCCCTCAATATATCTTCTCCTTTCTACATCAGGAAACTTTTCAATAGAATATCTTAGCATTGTTCTTGGCATTACCATATATCTTGTTTTGAGAAAATCCTTAAGATTATCCATAGAAACTCTTTTTCCTACTTCTCTTAACATCCAACCAACTGCCTTTTGGATTAAGTCATGCTCATCATGAAGGAGCATATCTGAGATTGCAAAAGTATCTTCGTACTCACCTTTAACAATAAAGGTGTATGTAGAAATAATTGAAATACGTCTTTCCCAGATAAGCTTTGATTTAGCTAGTTTGTATAGAATTTTTCTATCTTTATCTAAAAGATAGTCTCCAACAATATGATGACAAGATAAATCTACAAGATCCCAGTTATTAATTCTTTCGGTATGAGCTAGGTAATATTTATATATTCTTCCACATTCTTTTTCATTCTTAGATTTCTTAGCAATCTCGTAATTATGGACAAGGATAAGAAGAGCAATAAGCCTCTCTTCATGATATTCACTTCCAAGTAACATTTCTACTTGGGAATCAGGAACATCTTTAAGTTCCTTCGCAAGCTTTCTACATTCTGGAACAATTATTCCCAAAAACTTATCTCCCTCACCATATTCACCTTTACCCGTCTTAAAAAACCACTCATTAGACTTAATTTTATAGGTATTTCCCTTAGACTTGATAAGCTCATGAATTTCTTTATCTTCCATTTTACAAATGTATCTAACAATTAACTATGAGATTATATAACAATTTAATATATTTAATTAAATATGCTAGAATTTGAATTAATGCATAATCAAGCTTTAATAAAAAGCAAGAGTCTTACATTTGAAATATTCCTCCCACTGTATTTCCCTAT